>DATAJN010000409.1:0-18178 GCA_036262105.1 Ilumatobacteraceae bacterium | reverse complement strand
GGTCAAGGCGCTCTCGTCGATCACAGCAGCTGCTCCGCGAACGGTCCCGTCGACGGGCACGACCTCGCCAGGCTGCACCAGTAGGACGTCGCCGACAGCGACAGCGTCGAGTGGGCAATTGATCAGCTGTTGTTGCTCGTATCGATGCGCGACCCGTGGACCATGTTCGAGGAGCGCCCGCAGCTCGCGCTCCGCTCGGCCGGCGGCCCAGTACTCGAGCGCACGCCCAGTCGTGAGCATGACGGTGATGATGGCGCCAGCGAGATGCTCACCGACCAAGAGTGTTCCGACGAGCGCGGCGAGGGCGATCAGATCGACGCCCACGCGGCGATGCAACATGGCCTGGAGCACCCAGACAGACGCGAGCACGATCCCGATCAACGTTGCCACGATCAGGACGCCCGAGATGAAAGCGAATCCGCTCATGTGTCAACTCTGCCGACTGGACACGGCCGTCACCAGGGTCGAACGACCATTCCGGAGACGGATCAGGCCTTCTTCTTGACTTCCTTCGGTGGCTTCAGCACGCCCTTGGCCAAGGCCTCGTCGAGGTACTTCTCGGCGTCTTCGGCGCTGACCTTCAGTGCAGGGGCGATCTCGCTGATGAGGTTGATGCGCGCCCTGTCGTACATCGTGCGCTCGGCGGCCGAAAGCGACGCATCGCGGTTGCGCGCTGCCAGGTTTCGCACGACCTCGGCGACCTGGTACACGTCGCCGCTCTTCAGCTTCTCCTGGTGGTTCTTGAACCGCCTGCTCCAGTTGGATGGCACGCGCGGGTCGGGTTTCGACAGCACGGAGACCAGGTCTTCGAGCTCGTCGGCGTTGACAGGTGGGCGAACGCCCACCTCATCGGTCTTCAGCGTGGGCACCGACAGCGTCATCTCGTTGATGACGGTGCGCAGGATCAGGTACTCCTGCGTGGAACCGAATGCTTCCATCTTCTTGGTTCCCTGCACGATGCACGCACCATGCTGGGGATATATGACGGTGTCGCCCTTTTTGAACTTCAACACGACCTCATGCGGCTCGACTGCGGACCTGTTCAGGGTAGGGCGAGATCGGCCGATTCCCTACCCCGTGACGACCTCGTAGAACTGGATCCGAGGCGGAACTACAGGCGACAGGTCCAAGTCGATCTTCACGTCGGTGCCGTCGGTGCAGCGCATCGTCGCCCGTCCGCGCATTGCCGTCTCGGCCTCGATGCCGAGCAGCGTGAGAGTGCCACGCGCGGCGACCAGTTCCGCGGCGCGCCCGGCGCGGCGCGAGAACGATTCGTCGAGATCGACGTTGTCTGCGAACAGCTCCTCGGCAGCGTCTTCGGTCCAGTCCGAGAGCAGCAGTGCGAGTCCGTGCGCCGCTGCCTCCAGTGCCGGGCTCGGACGGATGGGAACGGCGGCAGCAAGACCATGGTCGTCGACGACTTCGAGCATCCTGCGGGCCAGCATCGTCATCGGCGCATAGGTGACGTTGCCCAGCGCGATCACACCGATCCCCCGACCCGGCAGCCACCGCATGTTCGACCCGTAGCCGGGCAGACCACCGGAGTGGGCGACGAAGTGACCGAACCGGTCGTCGTGGGTGACGAAGAGCCCGAATCCGTAGCCGCCGCCGTCGATCCGCTCAGGTGTGGAGTCGTCGCCTTCCCCATTCGCGGGTGTATGCACCGTTGGCCAAGACCGCTGCACCTGCTGCATGTCCCGGCGCGACGCCCTGCACAGCGGTCCCGATTCGTCACCGTCGCGAGGCGGGAAGGCGTCGGCAAGCCAGGCGACCCATCGGGCCAGATCCGCCACGCACGACCAAAGCCCTCCCATCGGCGCGAAGGCGCCGTCGCTCAACGGGGCGATGTCGGCAACGCGCAGGTCGTCGCGGACTACATACGGCCTCGCCCAATCGTCGTGGTTCGGTTGCTTCCAGGTCGTGCGGTGCATGCCCAACTGCAGCAGCAGGTTCTCGGTGATGAACTGCTGCGCTCGCCTGCCGCTGGCGCGTTGGATGACGCGACCCAACATGGCGAAGCCGAGGTTGGAGTACTCGCCTCGCAATTGCGGCGGCCAAGCGAACGTCGCCCCACTCGCCAAGAGCTCATCGACGTCGTCGTCGGAGACGTCGAGATGGCGGTCGGCCCACATGTCGTCGGTGACCATCCCAGCGGCCATCGACAGAAGATGACGAATCGTGATCGGCGGAGAGTCGGATGTGGGGCCGACCACGGCGGAGAACTCGGGAACGATGTGGGCGACAGGATCGTCGAGCCGCAGCGCACCTCGATCGCGCAGGATCAAGATGGCAGCAGCGGTGAAGCTCTTGGTCATGGAGGCGATGCGGAAGACGGTCCTTGGCGTCGGCATCGGATCCGGTTCGGCGGCGCACGCGCCGGTCAACACCAGTTCGCCGTGCGCGACCACACCCCAAGCGATCGAGCAGTGATCCTGCTGCGAGCGACGCACCACCAACCGTTCGAGGTCGGGCCGGATGTCGGCGAACGATTCGGGGCTCATGCGGTAGGAAGCCGCGACGCGACAACTCGTCCAGCATCGTCGCGAAACTGTGCCTCGAAGGTGTAGGCCTCGGCCTCGAACGGGTTGCGGTGATAGGCCGTCGGCGCGTCGATGTACGAGGGAAGGCTGCCACCACCTTCGACGTAGCCGCGTCCGTAGTCGCAGGCGAACGACGACTCGTCCCGATGGCGCCGCACCTGGTCGACGTGAACGATCTCGTGAATGAGCTTCACGAGATCGTCGGGTGCGTTCTCGTCGAGATCGTCGCGCCAGAAGATCGAGTACCCGAACGTCATCGCGTAGATCGACCCAGTCGGGCGGAACTGGTTCGAAGGCAGCCGGCATCGCGTACGCACCGTGATCTTCGCCAGATCGAGATCGGGGAACAGAGGCTTCAGCCGGGCGATCGTCGCGGCCTGCAGCGATCGGCGCGGCCGTGCAACGTTGACGATCTGAGCCGAGCGTTTGGTCTCGCGGTAGACCGACTGTCCGAGCACGCATCCAACCGGCAAGATGCGGCGCTTCGAGACACCGAGCGCATCGCCAACGGACCGAACGGTCGACCACCAGGACAAGGGCCCAGCTTCGCACATGCTGCGTGAAGGCTGAACTACACTGACGCTGTCCGCGCAGAGGGAGCCCGACGAATGAGGTCCGCGGCGAGTGGTCACCTGAGCAGTCGGCGCTGGGCCATCTTCGGTGCGACCGTGCTGATCGCCGCGTGCGCTTCAGGCGTGGGAAGCCGGTCGACCGTGGCCCCGAGCACTCCGGAATCGGTCGCGACGACAACTTCGACAGCAGCCGTGTCGACGTCCACCTCGTCGCTGGAAACCACGCCTCAGAGCTCGCTGCCCTCGGGTGACGGCACGGTGGCGAAGTTCATGGCAAGCGACCTGCCGAGCACGGGTCCGTGCAGCTTGGGGTCGCCGCCCGTCGGGGGCGAGATCACATTCGTCGTGGCCGCACGGTTGTACGCCGTCGACGCCGACGGCAACGTGCAATGCCTGGCCGATCTCGAGGGCCGTTCCCCGACGTGGCTGTCATGGAGCCCCGACGGTGACGAGGTTCTCGTCGGCCCCGACCTCGTGCTGCAGGCCGACGGAACGTTCTCGACGACCGGCTACTTCTCCGACAACACAGATGTGCAGTGGTCCGCTCCCACCGGCAAGGCGCTGATCGCACCGAAGGTTGCAACGGGCCAGTTGATCTGGCGAAGCGCACATGACCCCACCGACCGCATCGATGTGTCGTTCGCCGACGGCGTCACGAGTGCGGCATACCACCCCGCCGGCAAGAGCATCGTCGCTGCTGGAGTCGGCCGCGATGGGATGGGCCCTGGGGTGTTCGTGGCATCGAACCGTGGCGCAAACGCCCAACGGATCGGCGCCCTCGAGCCGGGCAGCACGGCGACGGAGGTCGCGTTCGACATGAGCGGCGGCTCGGTGGTGTTCGTGCACCAACATGCCGACGGCAGCTCTCACGTGCATCGCTTCGTGTTCGCCAGTGCAGCGTTGTCGACCCTCGCCGACCTCCCGGATACCACGCCCACGCACCTCACGGTGAGCCCGGTCGATGAAGGCGACGTCGCCTGGACTCAGACCCACTCGACCGCGAACTCGTCGGCTCAGGTACTACTGGCCGATGCAACCACCAGCGTGGTAGCCATCGCGCCCGGGGGTGAGCATGTCTCCGATCCGATCGGCTGGCTGCCGGGCCACCGGCTGCTCGTCGATGTTCGCCCTGCCCTTGCGCCGACTCCGGCCCCGTTCGACCTCTGGGAGTGGGCACCCACCGGTATGACCGAGGTGATTGCCGGCGTCACGGCGGCAGCCGCCCGCACCGTTCACGGGCCATACAACGAACTGGCGATCATCCCTGGCTCGGGTTTCGGTTGATGACGCTCGCCGCCGACCGGTCGGTCGGCCGACAGTCCTGACCTCACAGCCTCGCAGCCTGGGACCAATGCCCCTACTAAAAGGCCCAGGATCGTAGTCCGCTGGTTCCGTGACGATTCTCGACATCTCCCCCACCACCAAGGTCACGCCCGGGCTGGCCCCCGGGCGCAGTGCCGAACTCGACCAGGTCGTGTCGCGGGCGCGCGGTGCGGCCGACGCATTTCGCGACCTCGATCAGGCCGCGGTCGACCGCATCGTCCACGCGATGGTCGTTGCCGGCCTGGAACACGCTGTCGAACTGGCGCTCCTGGCGGTCGAGGAAACCGGCTTCGGGGTGATCGAGGACAAGGTCGTGAAGAACTACGTGGCCACCGAATTCCTCTACGACTACCTACGCGGCAAGAAGTCGGTCGGGGTGATCGACGAAGACGCCGAGGCAGGTCTGGAGTGGATCGCCGAACCGATCGGCGTCGTGATGGCCATCACGCCCGTGACCAATCCGACCTCGACCGTGCTGTTCAAAGCCATCGTTGCCGCCAAGACACGCAACGCGATCCTCTTCCGGCCATCACCGCGTGCGGTGCGGTGCGCCGAACGGTCGGCCGAGATCCTCCGCGAGGCGGGGGAAGCCGCCGGCCTTCCACCCGGTGCCATCCAGGTGATTCCCGACGTGGCCCATGAGGTCACTCACCACCTCTTCCATCACCCGGGCATCGACTTCATCTGGACGACCGGCGGGACGAAGATCGTCGCCTTGGCCAACAGTGCTGGAAAGCCGGCGATCAGTGTCGGGCCTGGCAACGCGCCGGTGTATCTGCACCGCAGCGCCGACGTGCCGATGGCCGTGGTCGACATCTTGATCTCCAAGACGTTCGACGCATCGGTCATCTGTCCTGCCGAGCAGACCTGCGTGGTCGACGCCGAGATCTACGACACCGTCGTCGCCGAGTTCGAGCGGATGGGTGCCAAGGTGCTGGCACCCGACGAGGTGGAGCGCCTGAGTGCCTTCGTGTTCGGCTGCGACAACGTGGTGAACCTCGAGGCCCTGGGCCAGCCTGCAGCCGTGCTGGCCCACCGGGCCGGGATCGACGTCGATGACGAGGTGAAGGTGCTCATCGCGCCGCTGCCGAGCGAGCTCGGTGACCTCGCCGCCCACCCGCTGGTGCACGAGAAGCTCATGCCCGTGCTGGGCTTGGTGAAGGCGGAGAGCCTCGAGCACGCCGTCGATGCTTGCGTCCTCGTCACCGAAAGCGGTGGTCTGGGCCACACGTCGGCGGTGTACGCCCGCGACGAGGCAGCCGTCGAGGCGTTCTCGACTGCTGTGCGCACCGGTCGCATCCTGGTGAACGCTCCCACGGCGGTCGGCGCGCTGGGCGGCGTCTACAACAACCTCACACCCACCTTCTCGCTCGGCTGCGGGACGTGGGGCGGTTCACTGACGACCGAGAACGTCAACTACCGACAGCTGCTGAACATCAAGGTGGTCAGCCGGCGGCGGACGCCGCCGCAGTGGTTCCGAGTGCGTGGTGACGTGTTCGTCAACCCCGGCGCCCTCGATCAGCTCCGCGAACTTTGTGCCGCCCAAGTGGTGATCGTCACCGATGGAGCCCTCGACGCTCGAGGCGTCACCGAGGAGGTACGTCGCCACCTCGACGGCTCGCGAAACATTCGCGTGTTCGCAGACGTGCCGATCGAACCCGACGAGGCAGTGATCGCTTCCGGGGTCGACTTCCTCGGGCGAGTGCAGCCCGACGCCATCGTGGCTGTCGGCGGTGGGTCGGTCCTTGATGCCGCCAAGGTGATGCGCCTTCTCTACGAACATCCCGAGTGCTCGTTGCACGACCTGTCCTTGCCGTTCCTCGACGCGCGAAAGCGCGTCGCCGTATACCCGCAGGATCCCCACCGGGTGAAGCTCGTCGCCATACCGACCACAGCCGGCACCGGGTCCGAGGTTTCACCTGCAGCGGTGGTCTCGAGTGGCGGGCGCAAGGTGACCCTGGTCGACTACTCGTTGGTTCCAGACATCGCCATCGTCGACCCCAACCTCACGCTCACGATGCCGCCGTCGCTGACCGCCGACACCGGCATCGACGCCCTCACCCACGCCCTCGAGGCGGGGGTATCGATCTTCGCCACGCCCTACACCGATGCCTTCTGTGTTCAGGCAGCGCGGCTCATCTTCGAGGCCCTGCCGAAGGCCTATGCAGACGGAAGCGACCTCGTTGCCCGTACGGCGATGGCCAACGCGGCGACGATCGCCGGGCTGGCGTTCGCCAACGCCTTCGTCGGCGTGAACCACGCACTCGCCCACGCCGTCGGGGCCCGCTTCGCGCTCTCCCACGGCCGCGTCAATGGCATCTTCTTGCCACATGTCATGCGGTACAACGCTGCGTTGCCCACGAAGTTCATGCCGGCGCCGGGGTACGGCGCTTACGTAGCGCCAGAGAAGTACGCGACCCTCGGCTGGGTGCTGTTCGGTGGTCGTGACCCTGACGAGCAGCGACGCCGGCTGTTTGCACACGTCGACGAGTTGCTGGCGACCGTCGGAATTCCGCGCACGCTGCGCGACGCCGGAGTCGACGCCAAGGAGTTCGAGGCGGCGATTCCGGACTTGCTGCGCACCGCGTTCGAGGATCCGAGCATCCGCACCAATCCGCGGATGCCCATGCTCAAAGAGCTCGAGGCTCTTCTTCGCGCCGCCTACGGATCCTGAACGCGGTCACCTGACCGTTGGTGTGAACTGCACACACCAACGAGGGTTTCACCAGAAACCGATGACCATCGACCACTTGAATGGTGCGCCCACGGTCGAGATCAATGCAACCGTCGTGGCGACAGCCATGGCGATCCGCATCGAAGTGTGAGTGATGGTCTTCATCATGCCCACTTTCGTGGCGCAGCGACGATGACGACAAGTGTCACCACCGGCGCGAGCCGGAATAGTACGAGCTTTGCTTGCTGACGCATGTGCGCCTCCCATGATCGGCGTTCGATCAGTAGTACTGCGGCTCCGCCGTCCGCCTGCCGCAGTACGGCGCTAGTTATGACAGGAAGTCCATCCAGTTCAAAGCCAGCGATCCAAAAGACTTTGTCAAGCCAGTGTCAAGTTCGCACGCAAGGTGGCGAACAAGTGACCGACGGAGCACGCACGCTGCCACGCCCGTCGCCGCGGGCAACCGCTCGTGGTGACCTGCCGCCACCAACCGCACCAATCGGGACCGCGGACGACAGCCCCGGATGAGCCGTTCGACCTAGGTGCAAGACGCCATCCCTGCAACTTTGTCGCTCTCACATTGCTCAACGGCGGCGCAGCGACAAAGTTCGGCTGTGAAACCGTATCGCGCCCTCGGAGAGAATCGAACTCCCAACCTACGGGGTAGAAACCCGCTGCTCTATCCGTTGAGCTACGAGGGCGTGGCAGGCAAGCCTATTCGCTGGCAGCGAGATGACGGCGGAGGTAGTCGAGAGCCGTGATCACGCTCATCTGGCGCATCTGCTCGCGTTGACCGGGCAGCCGGAAGGTACGGGTGACCACGGCGCGCCCGTCGTCGATTCCGACGCACAGCGTGCCCACCGGCATCCCGTCCTGTTCGGTTGGCCCGGCGACACCGGTGAGCGCCAGCCCAACGTCGGCGTCGAGGACCCGTCGGACGCCAGTGGCCATCGCCGCTGCGGCGGCCTCATTCACGACCGGGCCCTGCGGAACACCGAGCAGATCGAACTTCACCTCGCTGGCATACGACACAACCGCGCCACGGACGACATCGCTGGCTCCCGGCACAGCCGTGAGGCGGCCGGCAACCAAGCCTCCGGTGACCGACTCAGCCAGGGCGAGCGTGAGACCCCGTGACCGCAGCATCGCCAGAGCAACGGATTCCATCGTCTCGTCGTCGACGCCAAAGACGTGTTCGCCGACCACCAGGCGAACCTCGGCATCCCACGTGTCGAGCAGAACTTCGGCATCTTCGCGGGTCGCCGCCTTCGCCGTGAGACGTACCTTCAGGCCCTCCCACCCGCTGGCGAGAAAGGCCAGCGTGGGGTTGCCGGTGTCGTCGAGCCGGGCGATCAACGCGTCGAGCCGCTCGTTGAGCCCGCTTTCACTTTCTCCCCACGTACGTAGCGTGCGGCTGACGATCACGCCCGTATCACCCGATCGTCGGCGGAGGTCGGGCAGCACGGCGCGCTCGACCATCTCCTTCATCTCGTGCGGCACTCCGGGAACCGCGTACACGACCTTGTCGACGCCACCGATCGTGATCGGGCAGATCAGTCCCGGTGCCGTCCCTCGGGTCTGCGGGATGATGGTCGCCCCGACCGGCACCATCGCTTGCCGAAGGTTGTTGGCGGCCATGTACCGGCCGCGCACTGCGAACATCTCGGTGATCACAGCGGCAACAGCATCGTCCCGAAGAAGGTCGACGCCCATCACCGCGGCAATCGCTTCGCGTGTCAAGTCGTCGTGGGTCGGGCCGAGACCGCCGCATACGACTACTGCATCGGCATTGGCCAAGGTGCTGCGCAGCACGGCCTCGACGCGCCCGAGGTTGTCGCCGACCTTCACTTGCAGGAGGGAGTCCATCCCGTTGGCAGCGAGCTGCTCGCCTATCCAGGCGCTGTTGGTGTCGACGATCTGACCGAGCAGCAGTTCCGTGCCGACAGCGACGACGTCACAGCGCACTGACGACAGCCCTCGAGCGACGAGCGCGCCACATGTACTGGCACCCGCTGATCAGTGCGAGTGCGACCGAGATCCACAGCAGACCATTCCACAGCCACTTCGCATCGATGGCGGTAACTGGGGCGAGGGCGAAACCGACCGACAACTGCTGCGTGACGGTCTTCAACTTGGCGATCTTGCTGGCCGGCACACTGACGCCCTTCGCCCCGACGAAGGTGCGATACAAGCTGATTCCTACCTCTCGGGCGGCGATGATGACCACCGGCACGATCCAGTACACATGGCTGTTGACCAGGAAGAACATCGCCCCGAGCACCAGCACCTTGTCGGCCAGCGGGTCGAGGAATGCACCCATCGTGGTGGCCCCGTGGCGGCGGGCGAGGAAGCCGTCGATCCCATCGGTGAGGCACAGCACGAACCACAACCCGAACGCCACCCACGACCCGCCGGGCGCTTCGGGGATCAGCAAGAACATGATCGGCGCGATCAGCACTCGTGCGACGGTGACCAAGTTGGCCCAGGTCTTCACAGCGGATGGGTCGACCGGCATCAGGTCGATTCTGCCACGAGGTCTGGGCCCAGGGCGTCAACGATGCGAACGGTGTGGAACTCGCCGACCATCAAGCTCGGCGGCACCTCGATGATGCCATCGATCTCCGGCGCCTCTCGGGTGCTGCGGGCGACGCAGGATTCGTCGACCAGCACGCGCGTCGTTGCGCCGATCAGCGCGTCGCGTCGCCGAGCCGTGATTCCGTCTTGCAGCTCGCGCAGCTCGCCAAGGCGTTCGTTCATGAGGCTCGGCTCAACAGCTCCATCGAGGCCGACTGCGTAGGTACCCACCTCGGCGCTGAATGCGAAGAACCCGCACCAGTCGAGCTCGGCCCCCTCGACGAAGCGCAGCAGCTGATCGTGATCCTCTTCGGTCTCGCCGGGATACCCGACGATGAAGTTGCTCCGGAAGGCGGCATCGCGTTGGCGGGCACGGATCTCACCGATGCGATTCAGGAACCTCTCACCGTCGCCCCAGCGACGCATGCGTCGCAGCAGGGGCTTGCTGACGTGCTGCAGCGAGAGGTCGAAGTAGGGCACACCGGTTGCCAGGATCACATCGATCAACTCGTCGGTGAGATCACTCGGGTACAGGTAGAGCAGACGGGTCCAGGGCGCGACCTTGCTGACAGCATCGACGAGGGCCACGATCGAGCCGGCTCCCAACTCGTCGGGCCGGTCCTTGCCGTAGCTCGCCAGGTCTTGGGCGACCAGCACGATCTCCTGAGCCTCGAGTTGGGCGACCTCGTCGAGGATCGAGGAGACGTCGCGGCTGCGTTGTGGACCACGGAACGACGGAATGGCGCAGAACCCGCAGCTGCGGTCGCAACCCTCGGCGATCTTCACATAGGCCCACGGAGCAGCCGACTTCGGCCGAGGCAGGTTCAACAGATCGAGCAGCGGGATGGGCGCGTCACTGATCGACAACGGCTTGCGGCCGAGGTTGATCGGAACGCCGAAACCGGCGACTTGGTCGACCTCCGGAAGTGCCGTGGCCAATTCGTCACCGTATCGCTCTGCCAAGCAGCCGGTGACCACAAGCCTCGCACCGTCCTTGCGCCGATCCTCAAGCGCAAGGATCGTGTCAATCGACTCTTTTCGGGCCTCGTCGATGAAGGCGCAGGTGTTGACGACGACGAGGTCGGCCAGGGTTGCATCGTCGGTCGGCGTCATTCCGTCGGCCAACAACGTACCGATCAGCTTGTCGCTGTCGACCTGGTTCTTCGGGCACCCCAAGGTCTCGACGTAAAACCGCTGGGCCACAACGTTTCAGGCTACCGAGCCGGTTCGACTAGCGGTTGCGGTGCGCTTCTTGCAACAACTCGAACTCCTCGACGGTCATCAACACGGCACGCGCCTTGGAGCCCTCGCTGGGCCCGACAACGCCGCTCTGCTCCAGCAGGTCCATGAGGCGCCCGGCTCTGGCGAAGCCGACCTTCAACTTTCGCTGCAACATCGATGTGGAACCGAGCTGGCTTCGTACGACCAGTTCCATCGCCTGCCGCAACAGGGTCTCGTCTTCGTCATCATCGTCGGAGCTCGCGGAGAACAGATTGCTGCCCGCACCCGCATCGTCGTCGCCTTCGACACCGCTCACGTACACGACCTCGGGAGCCTGGCGTCGCCAGTGGGCAACCACCTTGCGAACCTCTTCCTCACTCACGAACGAGCCCTGGATTCGTTGCGAGACGTTGGAGTTGCCCGGAAGCAGCAACATGTCGCCCTTGCCGACGAGCTTCTCGGCGCCGGACTGGTCGAGGATGACGCGGCTGTCGGTGAGGCTGTTGACGGCGTACGCGGCTCGCGCCGGGATGTTGGCCTTGATGACGCCGGTGATGACGTTGACCGAGGGTCGCTGGGTGGCAACGATCAAGTGGACACCGACCGCACGGGCTTTCTGAGCGATGCGAGTGATGCTCTCCTCCACGTCGCGTGCAGCGACCATCATCAGGTCGTTGAGCTCGTCGACGATGATGATGATGTAGGGCAATCGCTCGAACTGTGTTTCGGAACCGGGGTCTGGTTGCAACTCACCGCGGTCGTACGCCGCGTTGTAGCCGGTGATGTCGCGGAACCCCACCTCGAAGAGCAGGTCGTAGCGCCGCTCCATTTCCTTCACAGCCCATCCGAGCGCGTTGGCAGCCTTCTTCGGATTCGTCACCGGTTGGGTCAGCAGATGAGGCAGCCGGTTGTACTGCCCCATCTCGACCTGCTTCGGGTCGATCAGGATCATGCGCACTTGATCGGGTGTGCTGCGCATGAGGATCGAGGTGAGGATGCTGTTGAGACCGCTCGACTTGCCTGCGCCAGTGGTGCCGGCGATGAGGAGATGCGGAGTGGTTGCCAGGTTGAGGAACACCGACCGACCGGCGATGTCTTTTCCAATCGCGACGTCGAGTGGATGGGTCGCTGTCTTGGCCTCTGGCGAGGCCATGATGTCGCCCAGGCTGACGAGTTGGCGCGTGTGGTTGGGCACCTCGACACCGATCGCCGAACGCCCCGGAATGGGGGCGAGGATGCGCACGTCGGTGGCGGCCATCGCGTACGCGATGTCGCGATTGAGGCTGGTGATCCTGGCGACCTTCACACCGGTTCCGAGCTCGAGCTCGTAGCGCGTCACCGTGGGGCCGACCGTTTGGCCGAGCAGCCTGGTCTCGACACCGTGGGAAGTGAGCGCATCGATGAGCGTGCGCCCGCGAGCCTCGACCTCGGCCTTGTTGATGGTCTGTTGTGACGAGCGGATGAGGTACTGGGCCGGCGGCAGCACCCACTGACCACGCTGCGCGCCCGGGCCGAGCGCCAGCTCGGATTGCTCGGCCAAACCCGGATCAATGGTGCCCGGCGGCGGTAGCGGCCGCGGTGTGCGCGGCTTGCGTTGCTTTGCGGGCTCCGACCAGTCGTCGTCGAGTGCTGCGTCGTACAGAACCGGTGCGGTGATCTCCCCGGAGCCGCCCTGGCGATCGCTCTTCAGCGTCGACATGTTGCCGAACGCAACCCGCGCCCGGCGGCCGATCGGCATGGCGACGGCACCGACGCCGCGGCCCGTCTGCGACAGCATCGAGCGCAGCGATCCACCCGTCAACAGCAGCGCCCCGCCGATGCCTGCGGCGACGAACACCACGATTGCGCCGCCGGAGGCGAGCAGGTTGCGCAGAGGCTCACCGACCAGCGCGCCGATCCAGCCGCCGGCGCGGCCCAACGTGTCGAAGTGGGCCATGATCTTTTCCGGCCCGCGAACGATGTGCAGCAGTCCGAGCAGCGACAGTCCGAGCAATCCCCAGCCGATCGCCAGCCGGAACGGGTGCACGCTGCGGCCCTTGTGCACCAGCGCGACGCCGACGCCGATCAGGGCGACCGGCACGATGAACCGGCCGATTCCGGTCAACCAGCCGACGACCGTCTCGACACCGCGGCCGAGTGGACCAGCCAGATCGAGATAGATCGCCATGCCCAGCAAGACACCGACGGCGATGAAGCCGATGCCGGCGAACTCGTGCTCACGGCCCTCCATGGCCTCACGGAGCTGGGCAGAAGCCTGGTCGCGCCGAGACAGCGAGGGGGAACTGGCCACCGTGGCAGGCTTCGCCGCCGGCCGCTTGGTGGTCGTGGTCCTCGACCGCTTCTTGGGTTGACCCCACGTCGTCATAGAGAGTCCAACGGTACCAAGGGCCCACTGCCGAATCGGGCCACTGTCAGGTGTCGACAGACTTCACGGCGCCGTCGGGACCGACAACGACCACGAGTTGGCCTCCCTTCGACGAGGTCACCGTCACGCTGTAGCGCACGATGCCCCCCTGGCCACCCTCGATGAAGAACACGTCAGGCCTGGACTGCGGAAGTTCGGCCTCCAGGTGGCTCAGCACCTTGTCGGGATCGAAGTCGAGCGCTGACTCGGCAAAGCTGAAGCCGGTGGCGTCGTGCGGCTCGGTCGACGACAACTCACCGTCGAGGTACACCCATGGCTGCACCAACTTGTCGCCGTTCAACGAAACGAACAGGTTGACGAGTTGAGACGTGGCGTTGATCTCGAAGTACTGCTGCGGGCCACCGAGCTTGTCTTCGAGCGCGGTGATCGCGTCGTCGATGAGGTCGACGCGAGGCGCCGTTGCCGACGTGGCAAGTGTGGTCGATGGCGATGTCTGCGTCGCGCGTGACGAGCCGCTGCAGCCGCCCACGGTCAGCAGCATCGCGACGGCGAAAACCCCACGGGTGGCCGAGGCCACGCGCCGATCAGGCTTCCATCACGACAGGCACGATCATCGGCCGTCGCTTGGTGCGTTCGTTGACGAACTTGCCGGCGGCCCGGCGCACGTCGCGCTCGAGGGCATCGACATCGCGAACTCCAGCGGCAAGGGTCTTTTCGACCGCGTCGGCCACTGCATCGCACGCTTCGTCGAGCAGGTCTTCCGCTTCAGGCGCGTACACCCAGCCACGGGTGATGATCTCCGGGCCTACGAGCACCTTGCCGGTCTCGATGTCGACGGTGACCACGACCACCACCACACCCTCCTCCGCCAACATCTTGCGGTCGCGGAGCACACCCTGACCAACATCGCCGACGATCCCGTCGACGTACAGGTAGCCGGCAGGCACACGGCCCGTTGCCGCGAGACCGTCGTCATCGAGGGTCAGAACGTCGCCGTCCTCGCACACGAGCACGTGATCGTGCGGCACACCCATCAGGTACCCGAGCTTGGCGTTGGCCACCATGTGCCGATACTCACCATGAATGGGTACGAAGAACTCAGGTTGGGTCAGCGACAGGTAGGTCTTCAGCTCGTCGGCCTGGGCATGGCCAGTGGCATGCACGTCGGCCACACCAGAGTGGATGACCTGGGCACCTGCCCGCAGCAACCCGTCGATCACTCGATTGACGTTGCCTTCGTTTCCCGGGATCGCATGGCTCGACAGGATCACCGTGTCGGTCTCGCCGATCTTCACCCACTTGCTCTCGCCGCGACCCAACAGGGCGAGCGCCGACATCGGCTCGCCCTGCGACCCGGTGGAGATCACGCACACCTTGCCCGGCGGGTAGTTGTCGATGTCTTCGATGTCGACGAGCGACTTGTCGGCGATGGTGAAGACACCGAGGTCGCGCCCGAGGCGCACGTTCTTCTTCATGCTGAGGCCGAGTGTGGCGACGACTCGACCCTCGGCAACGGCCGCGTCGGCGATCTGCTGAATGCGATGAAGGTGGCTGGCAAAGCTGGCCGTGATGATCCGCTGACCGCGCTGCTCCGCGAACAGCGCTCGCAACACTGCGCCGACGCTGGTCTCGGACGGGGCATGGCCGTGCTCTTCGGCGTTCGTCGAGTCGGCCATCAACAGGCGGATGCCCTCGTTGGACGCGATCGATCCGATACGAGCGAGGTCGGTGCGACGCCCGTCGACCGGCGTGAGGTCGATCTTGAAGTCACCGGAATGCAGGATCACGCCCTGCGGCGTGTGTATGGCGATCGCATGAGCGTGCGGCACGGAGTGAGTGACGGGAATGAACTCGACGTCGAACGGCCCGATCATGCGTCGCTCTCCGTCGGCCACGACGACGAGGTTGGTCTTGCCGAGCAGCCCGGCCTCCTCGATGCGGTTGCGGGCGAGACCGAGCGTGACTGCCGAGCCGAAGATCGGGAAGCTCAACTCACGCAGCAGGTAGTGCAGCGCGCCGACGTGGTCTTCGTGGCCGTGTGTCGCCACCAGACCCTCGATGCGGTCGGCGTTCTCACGAAGCCAGGTGAAATCGGGCAGCACCAAGTCGATGCCGTGCATGTCGGCGTCGGGGAACATCAAGCCGCAATCGATCAGCAACACTCGGTTCTGCTGCTCGATGGCCATGCAGTTGCGGCCGATCTCGCCGAGACCGCCCAGGAAGACAACTCGTACGGGCTCAGCCATCAGCGATCACAGCGGACGGTCTGGAAATGCATCCCGCCATCGTTGCAGGTTGGCCCACACTTCCGGTGCCCGCTGCTCGACGAACGCCGGCGCGTCGCCCATCGGCAACCGGGCCTGGCCGACCGGAAGGCCGAGATGACGCATCATCGCCTTGGTCGGGATCGGGTTGGGGGCGTCGTCACCGGTCTCGAACGCGAAGCTCTCCAACATGCGGCTGTTGACGAGCCGGGCACCATCGGTGTCGCCCTTCCCCCACAGGTCGAACATCTCCTGATGGTCTTCGCCGGTCCAGTGCGTCGCGACACCGATCGTGCCGACGATGCCGCTGGCGAGGAGCGGCAGGGTCATGAGATCGTCACCGCTGTACGCCTCGAACCCGGCCGGCGCCGAACTGATGACTGCCGCTGTCTCACCGGGGTTGGCTGCAGCATCTTTCAGCGCAACGATGTTGGGCACCTCGCGGAACAGGCGCAGCAGGGTTGCCGTGTTGATCTTGCGACCGGTACGGATCGGGATGTCGTAGACGATCACCGGCAGGTCGCTGGCCGCGGCAACGGCGCGCATGTGGGCGTCGATGCCGGCTTGCGATGGGCGGTTGTAGTACGGACACACCGCGAGGATGCCGTCGGCGCCCAGTGCCTTGGCCTCTCGCGTGAGATGTACCGAGTGGCGCGTGTCGTAGGTGCCGGTGCCGGCGATCACGGGAATCGTCACCGCCTCGATCACGGCCGCGAACAGCGCCAGCCGCTCGTCGTCGTTCAACGTCGGCGCCTCGCCCGTCGTACCGGCGATCACCAGGCCATCGTTGCCGTGAGCCTGCAGGTGACGCGCCAGAGCCTTGGCGGCGTCGAGATCGAGCGCTCCCTCGCTGTCGAAAGGTGTCACCATCGCGCTGAGCACGCGTCCGAATCGAGCCATGGATGCAATCGTAGATGAGACGCGCGGCCGGGTTACGGTCGGTTCATGAAGCTCTGGGCACTGCGGTGTGGCGACCTGTACACCGACGTCGGCGGAATGCTCGAGGGGCAGCCGCGAGGCGTGATGGGTGACGTACCGGTGATGTGCTTTGCAGTCGACACCGGCGACGGTGTGGTCGTCTTCGATACCGGCCTCCACGAGGCGTGCTGCGGTGCCGATCCGGCCGCACACTTCGGATCGATGTGGTCGGTCTTCGAGATCCGTTGCCCGCGCCACGCCCTGGTCGACGAGCGCCTGCGCCAAGTAGGGCATGCCGTCGACGAGGTGCGCTGGGTGGTGAACTCGCACCTCCACTTCGACCACGCCGGGCGCAACGCAGCGTTCCCGGTGGCTACTCAATACGTCCGTGCCCGCGAGCTGGCATGGACCCGCGAGGGATCCAAGACCCCGTCAGGAGTGCTTGCCGGTGACCTCGCCGAGCTGAACGCCCCGGACTGGGACTACGACGACGAATTCGATCTCGCCCCCGGCCTGCGGTTGATCTCGACGCCAGGTCACACGCCGGGGCACCAGGCGTTGCTCGTCGAGTTCACCGACGGGCTCCGCTTCGTGTGTGTCGGCGATGCGGCGTACACCCTGCAGGCCGTCGTCGAGCACCGTCCCACTGGCCGGCCGACATCTGCCGAAGAGGCCACGGCCAGCCTGCACAGGCTGACGGCACTCGGCGCGCAGATGTTGACTGCTCACGACATCGATCAGTGGAGCGGCGTCGTCGATGTGGCCATGGTCCACGCCGCCTGACGGATAGCAACAGCTACGGCAACCGACCCCACATGAGGATGCGACGGAACGGAAAGAAATGTGGCTCGTGTTCGCCGAGCACTCGCAGCAGCGCGCTCTCATAATCGGCGACGAACGCGTTGAACGCCTCGCGGTCCAGTCGCTTCTCGAAGCGGGTCAGCATGGTGCCGCGCACCCACTCCACGACGTGGCGGGTGCTGGGCAGGACGTGCGGGTAGACCTGCAACCGTACGTGCTGGCGTGCGTAGCCGAGGTCGTAGAGGATCTGCGCGTACGCCTCGGGCTGCAGCACATACGCCTGCACGGGATCGATCGGCGGCCCGTCGGGGCCGAACATCGACAGGTACGGCTCGCGCTCTGCCACTTGGCGAGCGACAGCATGCGAGGGCAGGTCGGCGTTCGCCGGCACCTGGATGGCGATCTGCCCACCCTGTCGAAGGGCGGCCGTCCACCGGGCCATCACGGCTCGATGGTCGGGAACCCATTGCAGGCTGGCAGCCGCGAGGACGAGGTCGAAGTCGCCCGGAGATGTCCACTCGGCGATGTCGCCATGTTCGAACCGCACTGCGTCGGAGACATGCTCCTCGGTCTTGGCCAGCATTGCCGGTGAGTTGTCGATGCCGACCATCTGTTCGATGTCGAGGTGTCGCGCGGCAAGAGCAGTCAGTTCGCCCGGGCCACAACCCAGATCAGCGGCCCGTCTGATCGAGCCCGGCTCCACCATCGCCAGCAGGTCGTCGAACGCCTGGGCTCGCTCGGCAGCGAATCTGCGGTACTGCTCGGGATTCCAGTCAGGCACAACTTGTATTGTACTTGTCTGCTAAGATCTTGTGTCAAGCTTTGCGCCGGCGAGGACGACCGAGGGGGATCATGAGCGTCGCTGTGCACGAAAACACTGTGCCTTCAAAGGGCTTGAAGGGAGGTTCGCTCGGGCTCATCGCAGT
>DATAJN010000408.1:0-3212 GCA_036262105.1 Ilumatobacteraceae bacterium | reverse complement strand
CGTGAGGATCGCCAGCCGGGTGGCGCGGGCGAGGGCGCGCATCAGTCCGCCGGCCTGAACAACCCGGTGCGAGTGACGATGAGCACCGCACCCGCCAGCCCGATCAGGAGCAAGTCGACAGCAATCGCCGCGGCGGCGTTGAAGTTCGCGTAGCGGAACGCCATCTGGTAGGCGAGTTGGTTCGACGACCAGGTGTCGGGGACGAGGCCGAGGCTCGCCTGGTTCACCAACTGTGGTTCCACAAAGAGCTGAGTTCCCGTGGCGAACGAGAGGATCGCCATGTACGCGATCCACTTTCGGATCAGCGGGAGCTTCAGCCGGATCGCGATCGTCCACGCGCCCGCGCCATCGATGCGGGCCGCCTCTTCGAGTTCGTGGGGAATCGTGTTGAGCGCGCCGTACATCACGACGATCCAGCCGCCGGCGCCCGTCCAGAAGGCGATCGCCGCGAAGATGAACGGCAGCTTGCCCGGTGCGATCGACTGGACGAACAGGTGCGAGCCGAGCACGTGGTGCAGCACGAACGACCACGGGCTGACCGAGGGGTCGAGCATGAACAACCACACGAGCACCGACGCGGCACCGGCGAGGGCACCCGGCATGTAGTACATGAACCGGAACGACGATGTCGCACGGCTGGCCCGTGAGTGCAAAAGGAGGGCGAGAGTAACCACCAGCACCACGAGCGCACCGAGCCACACGCTCGTGTAGACGAGCACGTGCTTGAACGCTGGTGCGAAGCGGAAGTCGTGGAACGTCCGGCTGAAGTTGGCGAAGCCGGCCCAGCCGCCGGCGCTCTTCGTCACCGCGAGGTAGAAGGCGTACAGCATCGGCACGATGCCGAACGCGAAGAGGAACGGCAGGTACGGCAGGACGAACGAGGCGCCCTGGTCCTTACCCCGGCCACGCCGGAGCGTGGCCGGGGAGCGGGCTGCCTCTGAGGCAGGTGTGCTCACGTCGTCAGTTCTTGGCGACCGTGTAGCCCGCGGCCTGGGCGGTCTGGCCGAGTGCGTCGCCGAACGCCGGCAGCAGCGAGCTCAACGACTTGCCCGCGACCAGCGCGTTCACCACCGTGTTCGACCACACCGGCTGGTCGGGGTAGGTCACCAGGTTCCAACCGGACCAGATCTGTGAGGCGGCCGCCTTCAGCGCCGGCGTGGGATCGGCGGCGAAGTAGGAGTTGGTGGCCTGCGCCGAGAGCCAACTGTCAGCCAGCGGGCCATAGGCGGGGTAGCCGGGCCGTGTGTCGGCGCCCGTCGGGTTGAACACCGTCGTCGCCCAGACGACGAAGTCCGCCGCGGCCTTGCTGTTCTTGGAGTGCCGCGAGATGATCCACGGGCCGCCGCCGACCTGACCGGTGGTAGCGGTCGAGTCGCCTTCCCATTTGAGCGGCACGGCGGCGGTGATCTGGCCGGCCGGGATGTGCAGCGTCTGATCGAACAACGCCTGGGCGTACCAGGCCGGTCCGGGCATCAGCAGGACCTTGTCGTCGGCGCCGCCGTACTTCTGGGCGAAGTCGGGCGTGAACACGCTGAGCGGCGGCACGGTGCCGTTCGTGATCAGTGGGTCGAGCAGGCTCGCCATCTCCGTGCAGTGAGCGTCGGTGGCGTTGATCACGAGGCTGTTCGGACCCTTCAACTGCTCGAGCGGGCACTGGTTGCCCCACAGGTAGATCCAGTGGCCGAACGAGTCTCCGATGTTCCCGACGATGTAGCCGGGATGCTCCGTCGCGACCTTCTGGCCGAGCGCCGCCCATTCCTGCCACGTCGTCGGGACCGTGTAGCCGAATTGATCCATCAGCTTCTTGTTGACCCACAGGACCACCTGGGCGAGGTTGTCCTGCACGCAGTACTGCTGGCCGTCGACGGTGCACTGGGCGGTGGACGCCGCCGGCCACTTGCTGATCAGGTCCGGTGAGATGAGGTCCTTCAGCGGCGCGGCGTACTCGAAGGGCTTCTGCGCCATCCACACCGGGTCGTTGACCTGCTCGCTGAACACGACGTCGGGCCAACCGCTCCCGCTCCGGTTCCACAGCTGGATCTTCGTCTGCATCGTCGTTGCGCCGTTGCCGTCGCCGTCGTAGGTCTGGATGTCGACCTTCACGTTCGGGTGGGCCTTGACGTAGGCCTGAGCAACCGGGAGGCGCACGGAGTCCACCCAGACGGTGATCGAGCCGGACGCGTCGCCGCCGGCCGAGCTCGATGCGCCGGCCGATGTGCTCGCCGACGACGATGGTGTGGCGCTCGAGTTGGAGGTGGCCTTGGATGAGCTCGAGCTCCCGCACCCCGCTATGGCGACGGCCAAGGCCGCCACGACGGCAACGGGCACCAGAAGTGGATTCTTCATTCGTATTCCCCCCGGAATCAGGGCCGTAGCGATCGCAGGCGGCCAGGATAAACATATGTCGTATTACGTCTGATGTCAAACGTGAGGCCCGAACCTGTGTGTATGCTCCCGACGCCGACGTCGAACCGGTTGCCGGAGGTCAAGGGAGTCACGATGCAGACGGGGGAGCCCGCCCCCAGCGGCGGGCAGGAGCAGCCCGGGTGGTCCCACCGGCCGGTGAACCTCGCCAGCGCCCTGGCCGGCGAACTCGTTGGACGGATCGTGCGCGGCATCTACGCGCCTGGTACGGCGCTGCCGCCGGAGCCGGCGCTGTGCGAGAGCTTCTCGGTCAGCCGCACCGTCGTTCGCGAGGCGGTGAAGATGCTGCAGGAGAAGGGTCTCGTGCACGTCCGCCAGGGCTCCGGGACGACGGTGATGCCGCCGGCGATGTGGAGCATGATCGACGAGCTCGTCCTCGGGGCGACGATCGCCGAAGCCGACGGGCTCGACGTGCTCGACGACCTCGTGGTCACCCGCCGGCTGCTGGAATCCGACATGGCCAACGTCGCGGCTCGGCTCGCCGACGACGAGGTGGTGCAACGGCTCGGACAGATCGTCGATCGGATGGATGAGCTCGTGGGCGACCCCGTCGCCTACGCGGAGCAGGACCGCACGTTCCACGACACGATCATGCGGACGTCGGGCAACCGCATCGCCCGGGCCGTGGTGCGCGCGCTGGAGAGCCAGGTCGTCAACACGGCGCGCTACATGGGCCAGCATCGACGTGAGCTGTGCGTCGCGTCCAATCGCGGCCATCGGATGATCTACGAGCGCATCGCCGCGCACGATCCCGCCGGCGCCTCGCAGGCGCTGTTCACCCACATCAC
>DATAJN010000407.1:0-9302 GCA_036262105.1 Ilumatobacteraceae bacterium | reverse complement strand
GACTGCTTCGACGGGGCTGCGCTTCGCGTTCGGACGACGCGCCCAGGATTCCGGTTCCATGCGTCCCGTGATCATCGGGCTCTCCCTGACCATCGCATGTCTCATCGGAGCGCTCACCTTCGCGACCAGCTTGGTGCGACTGGTGCACCAACCGGCGAGATACGGAGTGAACTACGACGTCATGCTCGGCAACAGCGGCGCCGAAGCGATCCCCGACGAGATCCTCACCGCCATCGACACAGACGCCGACATCGGAGCATTGCTCTTCTACGTCGATGGCCAAGCTCGCCTCGGCTCGGCAACGTTCCGCTTGATCGGCATGCAACCCGTCAAGGGCGAAGTCGGTCCGCCGGTGCTCGCCGGGCGTCTCCCCGCCAGCCGCGACGAGATCGCCCTCGGCCGCTTGGCGGCACGAGCACTGCACACCAAGGTCGGCGACGACCTGGCGCTCGAGGGCGACACGGGGACGCAACAGTTCCATGTGACCGGTCTGGTCGTCGTACCGTCGCTGGGCATCAACGAAGGCATCGGCCAGGACGGCCTTCTCACCGTTGACGGCTTGAAGCGGCTGAACCCGACAGCGACCCCCACGACCGCGGTCGTCAAGTTCCGAGCCGACGCACCTGATGGCGCGCTCGAGCGTTTGGCAGGACTCGCCGGCCTCGATGCGGAGCAGGCCCAGGCAGAGAGCCCCACAGGGTCGACCCCATCTGCAATCGTCAACGTCGCTCGCGTTCGCGCGATTCCGTTCGTTCTGGCCTCCGTGCTCGCTGTTCTCGCCGTGTTGACCGTCGGTCACACCATGGTGACCTCGATTCAGAGGCGGCGAAGAGATGTGGCAATTCTGCGCTCGATCGGCGCCGATCGGCGCTGGATAGCACGCGCCGTGCACTGGCAAGCCACGGCGTTCACGTTCCTACCGGTGATCATCGGGGTTCCGCTGGGGCTGATCACCGGCAGGCTCGTCTTCCGTTCGTTCGCCGACAGCATCGGCACCATGAACGATGCGTCGATGCCGATTCTGATGGTGATGGTGGTCGCGGCCGGGCTCGTGGTCGTCGCCAACTTGATCGCGAGTTTCCCAGTGCGCCGCGCCGACCGCGTCTCTCCCGCCCTGCTCCTGCGATCTGAGTGATCGCGCGGATGAACCTCAGCTGGTTGCAAACGTGACGTTGGCGCCATTGAGCACGGCGGATGCGAAGATCACCATCAGCGGGCTGCTGGACGGCACGACGAAGCAGATGGTGCCACTGACGCTGCCGCCGGAGAAGACGTCGGCTGTGAGATCGATCTGTGTGGAGAAGAAGCCGCAATCGGTCGACAGAGCGACGTTGCTCGCGCCCACCGCGTTGGTGCCCACATTGAACGCCGATGCCGACCCTGCTCCGCCGTACTCGTACGTCACACCGACACCGAAGAAGCGATAGCCGGCAGGCGGTGGATCACGGAACTGGTTCTCGGCCATCAGCGAATCGGTGATGTCGCTCGCCGCACTCGTCACCGTGAGCTTCCATCCATCCCCGACTTGGGCGGGCGTCCCCAGCGGGGTGGGCGCAAGCCGTGAGGGCGTCGCGGCCGCCCCCGGTTGTGGGCCGACCAGTGACGTCATGGGAACTGCGGATTTGGGAGACGTTGCTGCGTCGAGGAAGACCTTGTCACCGGACAGGGTCCCCGAGGCATACAGCTGCAGGCTGGCGACGTCGTCGGGGGCGGTCACGAAACAGACGTTGCCGACCACTACCCCGCCGGAGAAGAGTTCACCGAACGAATCAAGCTCTTGTGGAACCACACCGCATTCGGCGGGCAGTTCGACGTTGCTGGCGCCGACAGCGGAGATGGTTGTCTCGAAGGCGGACTTCGGATCCTCCAATCCGAAGTATCCCGCGGCGACCGTGACGAGTGTGAAGGACTTGCCGGCCGGCGGTGCGTGGTTGAACTGGTTCACCGCGGCAATGGCCGCTGCCGCGTCAGGGTCGACGTTGAGCACCTGAAGCCGCCATCCCCCGCCTATGTCGGCAACGGTGCCGGGCGACACCGGGTTGGCCCGGTTGCCTATGGTCCCCACAGGAATGCCGGGTACCTCGTTCGTCGCCGGTGGGGCCGTCGGCGGGATCGTCGGCACCTCGCTCGCCGCCGTCACTACGGTCGGTCCGGTCACTCCGGGAACCGTGGTCGGCGGCGGAGGCACTGTGGTTGGGCTGGAGACGACGGAGGGAGTCACGCCGGGTCCGGTCAGCTCCGGAGTGGTGGTCGGTACGCCCACACCGGTCGTGGCCGAGCTCGACGCGGTGTTGTTGTCATGGTGCTTGCCGGTGGTGACGGCGACCGCGATCACAGCAGCGATCACAGCAACCGCGGCGAGCGGCCAGACCCATCGCCGCGTGTTCAGTCCCAACCGCTGCAACCAGTTCCCGCCGGGGCGTTTCATGCCCGGAATCCAAAGTGGGGGTGGCGGTGGTGGAGGGCGAACTGGTTGCGGTGGAGGCGGAGGCGGCGGCGATGGCGTAGGTGGCGGCAGCGGCGCCTGCGACCGTGGCGGCGGAGGCGGCGGCGGGAAGTCGCTCACGAACAGCACGGTATCCCGGTTGTGCCCCTCGGCATGGGGCACTCAGGTGACGGGCGCCGTGTTCTTCCGGCGTCGACGACGAGTTGTCACGGTGAGCACTGTGCCGGCCGCGAGCAGGAGCAATGCGGCGTTCAGCGCTCGCTGACTGTTGAAGCCTGTGCGCGGCAGGGGAGCGGGTGCCGTATTGGCCGCGAGTACCTCGGCTACCGAAAGCGAGGCCAGGGAACGGTCGTCCTCGTTGACGTTCGGGTCGCCCGTCGGCAAGCTCGGTGACGAGTCGATGTCCTTCACGGGACTGTCCGTCGCCGAAAGCTTCCCCGACCCGTCATTGATGATCTCGGCCACGTTGACGTACGACGACCTCGTGACATCGTCGAGATGGGCGCGGACGGTGACGCTCGCCGACGACCCGGGGTTCAGCGAGGGCAGGTTGGTCCACGTGACGAGGTTCCCGTCGGCAGTTGCACCATCGGATGCCGAGACAAACGTCAGGCCGTCGGGGAGGGCATCCTGAATGCTGTACGCGCCGGACGGGACGTTGCCTTGGTTGCTCACCGTGATCGTGTAACCGATCGTGTCACCGAGATGGAACGTCTGCCCGGGGTCGAGCGTCTTGACGAGATCGAGGTCGTAGACGACGGGGACGTCGAAGGTGGCTGTGTCTTCGTCGTCGAAGCCGGTGTCGGCACCGTCGCCCGCCTCACTGATCGACGTGTTGTCCACCGTGCTGGTCGCGGCATCGCCGGGTGCCGAGTCGATGTCGGCGAGTACGGGACCACCCGGAAGGGAGTAGCTCGCCGCGCTGTCGGAGGTGATCTCGGCAATGTTGACGAACGGACGCTTGGTGATGTCCGACACGCTCACGGTCAGGGTCACCGTGACGGTGGCTCCCGGCGCCATCGACGGCAGGTCCCACGTGACGTGAGTGCCGTCCGCATCCACCGTTCCCCCACTGCTCGCCGACTGGAACATCACACCGACAGGGAGAGAATCCGTGACGGTGAACATGCCGGAGGGGACGTTGCCCTGGTTGGCGACCGAGATGGTGAAGACGACAGTTCCGTTGTAGGTCGTCGACGCTGTGTCGGCAACTTTGACCAGCGCGAGGTCGTAGTACGGATCGATCGTGACTGTGGCGACGTCTTCGTCGTCGAAGCCCGCATCGGGCCCGGCGCCAGCCTCACTCAGAATCGTGTTGTCGATGGCGTTCGAGGCAACGTCGTTCGGAACCGAGTCGATGTCGGTAACAGGCGGGCCACCGACCCGCGTGTACGACGACGCGCTGTCCGCCGTGATCTCGGCGATGTTGAGGTAGGGCCGCAGGGTGTAGTCGACCACGTTCATCGTGAGCGTCAACGTCGCGGTCGCACCCGGTGCCAGGCTCGGCAAGGCATTCCAAACGACCGCCGTGCTCGGGGAGGCCAGTGACCCGCTGCCGCTCGCTGCGGTTGCGGTCAAGCCGGCGGGAACCTCGTCGGTGACGCTGTAGCTACCTGAGGGGACGTTGCCTTGGTTGGCGACCGTGATCGTGAAGGTTGCCGAACCGTCGTCTGTGAGCGCCGCGGGACCGGTCTTGATGAGTGCAAGGTCGTACGTGACGGGCATGTCGACATCGGCAATGTCGGCGTCGTCCTGTCCACCCGAAAGTGGCGAGTCCGCCCCGACACCAGCCGCAGCAACGGCTGTGCCCGGCCCGGACCCGTCGATGTTGTCGATCGGGCCGCCGCTCATGATCGCCCCGTACACCCCGTCGTTGCCGGTGAGGGTGTCGGGCGTCGAGTCGACGTCGTGAACGGTTTCGCTGGCCGAGGAATACGTCGCTGCCGAATCGGAGCTGATCTCGGCGAAGTTGCGGTAGGGACGCAACGTGATGTCAGTGATCGTGGCGGTGAGCACGCGCGTCGTACTGGAGCCAGCCTGGAGGTCGGGGATCGCCCAGGTGATGGTCCCATTGCCGTTGTTGGTGCCACCGTCGAGATCGACGGGTGTGAGGCCTGCCGGGAAGGTGTCGATGACCGTGAAGGCACGCGAATCGAGGACACCTTGGTTCTGGACGGTGACGGTGTAGGTGATGAGCCCGTCGTATGAAACCGTGGCGGAATCGACCGTCTTGGCGAGGGCCAGGTCGTACCTGGTGGCCAGCGGCAGATCGACGTCGGCGATGTCGGCGTCGTCCTCACCGTCGGTGCCAGTCCCGGCATCGGTGATCGCGATGTTGTCTGCTCCGCCCGCAGTCGGGTTCCCGACCGGTCCGTAGGTCTTTCCACCGGGCATGTCGTTGCCGGTGATTGCGTCAGGGGTCGAGTCGATGTCGTTGATGGCGTACAACGCCTGAGCCGAGTCGCTGCTGATCTCAGCGAAGTTGCGGTAGGGACGCGGCGTCACATTGGAGATCGTGGCGATGTAGTTGAACGTCCTCGACGCGCCAGTAGCAAGGCTGGTGCCGGTCCAGACGATCCGTGTCGGACTGCCGACGGTGACCACCCCGCCGCCCGGCACCGGAGTGGTGACGGCCAAGCCAGCGGGGACGGTGTCGGTGACCGTGTAGGTGCCCGAGGCGACATTGCCCTGATTGAGAACGGTGATGGTGTAGACGATGCTGCCAATGCCGCTGCTGCTGAGCCCGCTTGCGTTCGCGGTCTTCGACAAGGCGAGGTCGTACGTCGGAGTCGTGATGAGATCGGCGATGTCGGCGTCGTCCTCGCCGTCGGTGCCCGTGCCGGCCTGGCTGATGTTCGTGTTGTCGGCTCCGCCCGCTGTCGGAGCACCGACCGGGCCGTAGGTCTTCCCGCCGGTCATGTCGTTGCCGGTGTTCGCATCTGGCACCGAGTCGACATCGACGGTGGGCGTCAGATGACCCCCGGTAGTCGCCTGATCAGCGCTGTCGTCACTGATCTCAGCGAAGTTACGGAACGGCGTCAGGAGATAGTTGTCGATGTGCAGCGTCATCGTGAACGTGGTGGTCGCACCGACCACCAGGTTCGGTCGGTCGACCCACACAACGCTGCCGGCGGAGACCGTCGTCGCCGCCGGGTTGGCCGATACGAAGCTCATACCGGCCGGCAGGGTGTCGGTCACCGAGTACAGACCGGAGTCGATGCCACCCTGGTTCTTGACGGAGATCGTGTAGACGACGTTGCCCGTCGGGTAGGTGGGAGCGCCGACAGTCTTGGCCAGGGCAAGGTCGTATTTGATGACGTTGTACGACGAAGGATCATTCGCCGTCACCGTCGGCGGCACAGTGCCGCGCGTGATCGGGCCGCCGCCGTCGAGCGTCGGTGTGCCGCTCACCCTCGCCACGTTCGAGTAGGCGCCGCTGCCGGCAGTACCGGTTGCCGTGCAGTCGAGTCGTCCACCGCGGTTCAGCGCGAATGGGGCGACGGCCGAACTGTGCTGTGCCAAGTTTTCGTTCGTGCCATCGGCGGCCACGGTGCATGACGTGACGAAGAAGTCGTCGCCGAGGTTCCCTGGGGTGCCGTTGTCGTCGGTGATGACGACGTTCTGAAGTCGGGTATTGCCCGTGTTGGAGATGCTGTACTTCCACACGATGGGACGGCCCTGCAACACCGTGACTGCGTCGCCCGCGGCGGCGTCGTCCCACGCGACGTCCTTGGTCTTCTTGTCGATGGTGATCGACGGTTGCGCCACCCAGATCCCCGCGTCCCATGTGAGGTCGGTCTCGTTGGGGGTACCCAGGTTGACGTCGGCTGTCTCGTAGTAGCTCACGCCGCCGTCGGTGCCGCTGACGGTCTGCGGGACGTCGCTGTCGGTGTTGCCGTTGGCGGGTGTCCCGAGATCCGTGGCGCCCAGTCCATCGGCATCTTGCGGCGACACGTACCACTGACTGGGCAGAGAGAAGCGGACGCGATACTTGCCGTCGGGCAGCCCGTTCAGGCTGAGGCCGGGGGTGGAGAACAGGTAGTTACCGTTGGGATCGGTGTAGGTGTATCCGTACTGCCCCCACGTGCTGAGCAGCGAGTCGTACTTCATCAGCTTCACGTAGATGCCACCGACGCCGCTTTCGCCGACGTCCTGCAGCCCGTTGAAGTTGGTGTCGTTCCACACACGGTCGCCGATGATGTTTCCGGTGAGGGGTAGGGCGCGGACCTGAATCCCCACCCTCGGTGGCTCGGTCGAGAGGCGACCCGGATTGAAGGCAGGGTTGACCGAGGCTGGGTCGGCCTCAGCCGCCCAGGCGACGCTGTTGATCGCACGCGGACAAGGGTTGACCGTGGCGGGGTCCTGCGTCTGGGTGTCGGGATCCATTGCGCAGCCGGCAAGCCGCTCATACGGATTCGTCGTGTCGACACCGGCGACACCACCCACGCCGTCGTAGTACGGGTCGTAAACGGGCGCGCGCATGTCCCAGGAGAACTGGATCTCAGGATCGCCGATCGGGATGGTCCCGGTGAAGGCGAGCCGGATCGAGTGGTACGACGTGAGCGCGAACAGGCTGTCGTCCGTCGACCAGTTCGGGGCTTGGCAACCTGGCGGCCATGGGGTGGCGCTCGTCGGGTTCGGTCCGACCTCTGGGCGGCAGGGGTTGCTGCTCGTCGAGTACTGGACGCTCCAACCAGCCGGGGTGACGATCGGCTGCACGAGATACGGAGCCCACTCACTGTCGCGGGTCTGGTCGATGCGCTTCACGCCGGTGTCGCCCAGGTGTGGGAACACGTCGACGTACACCGGGTTCAGCGCCGGAACGTTGCCCTTGTTGCGCACCGTGATGAACCACGTCATCGAACCGCCCGGATCGGTCTCGCCGGCATTGCGCGAATTGCTCGGACCGGGACCGGTATTGAGGTCGCGCGAGCCGAGGACCCACTTCTGTGAGGCGAGGTAGATGTAGGCCGGCACGGTCACCGTCTTGCTCGACGACAACGTGCCGTGGTTGAAGGTTCCGGTCGCCTTCGTGAGAACTGCCGTGTTGGGATAGTTGCCTGCCGGCGTGACGCCTTCGGCGTCGCCGAACTTGGTCGTGAGGACGGTGTACGTCGCGGCCGTGACCGTCGTTCCGGGAGCGATCGGTCCGCCGGTGTACACGAGCCGCAACGGCGTGCCGAATGCGGTCGTACAAGCCGAATCGGTGTACGCCAAGTCACGCGTCCAGCCGGCGCCGAGGAAGCCGACGACCGGGTCGCGCATGTTCGTTGTCCGAGCGACGCAGTCGGTCACGACGGGGTCGGTGAGGTCCGCCGTCGCGTCGCCGCTGTTGGAGACTTGAACCCGATAGGCGATGGTGTCGCCGGGAGCCACCGTCGTTGCGGTGTGAGGGGTGCCATCCGCGGCGAGCACAGATGTGATGGTCTTGTTGACCGACGGGTCGGGCTGGGCGATTTCGAGAAGGACGTTCGCGCAGTTGCCGTTGTCGGAGTACGCCGACACTCCGCGCAGCGCAGTCACGTTGAGGCAGTTGGTTTCGGTGACGGGCGGTGACGCCGGGGTCAGCATGATGCCGACTAGATGCATCCCACTGGTGGTGAAGCCGACAGGGATCGGTCCATGGAACGTCCAGCGCACATACTTCGATCCGTCGGCGATGGCGACGTTCTGGGCGACTCCGCTGAACGGCGAGCCGGGGATGTCGTTCCACGTCGTCCCGTCGGTCGAGACGGCGACGTCTGCAGTGACGCCGACCGGCCAGCTGCCGACGTCGATGGAGTTGAGGTCGAAGTCACCCGCACTCGTCATGTTGTCGATGGTGACCGCCGAGTCGAGGGCGGCAGCGCCGACCTCGCTCGAGTTGTTGAATCGGAGGTTGTAGGTGACAGGGTCGCCGGCGTGCACGTAGAAGCCGCCGACTCCGACGCTCTTGTCTCCGTTCACCGAAGTGATCGGTCCGCGAAGAGTCGTATTCACCGAGGACGGGACGAATGACGTGGCGTTGTAGGTGCCCGTCGCCGTGTTGGTCTTGACCACACCGAACACGTTGTTGAGCGCTGGGTCCTCGGTGTAGGAGACGACCTGGGTGACCTGGAGGCAGTTGCTCACGATCGGCCACGGATGATTCGACGAGTTGAAGGTCCACGTGACCACGTCAGTGGTTCCGTCGGCCGGGTCGTGGGCGGGTGCCGTCCCACCGTTGCTGGCCGACACGAAGTGTGCTCCAGCCGGAAGCAGGTCGCTGATCGTGAACGACGCCGGGAACGCGGATGCCGCGGCTGCGCACGCCTGGATCGTGTAGGTGCCGTTCGCTCCGAGGAGGAGGTTGGCAGGCCCCGTCTTGGTGATGGACCAGTTCGGGGCGGTGCCTTGCACGAACGACGACACGGCGGGCGGAACGAGGACGCCCGACGACGTCACCGCGTTGTCGAGTTGTGTCACGCCGGCGGGAAACATGTTGCGCGGCGCGACCACGGAGAACGTGACTGAGTAGGTCTGACCGGGCGCAGTGGTCGAGTTCAACGTTCCGGTCATATGCACGTTGGTGCCGCTGCCGGTGAACGCCGGGCCGCCGAATTGCCAGATGCCGGCGGTGCCGCTCGGCGTTCCGGACGACGTGACCTGTGCAAGGTTGCCGAACACGTCGGTGAACTGAGGGAGAAGATCGTCGATGGTCGCACCATCGCACGTGCCGCTTATCGAGCTGTCGCAGGAGAAGCCGATCGTGTAGGTGAACGTTTGGCCTGGGGCCTCTGGTGATCCGGCCGATGAAGTCGGAGAGACGTTAAGGGTCTGCAGGTTGATGTCCCCCGGCAGAGCGAGCGCAACTGGTGTCGACACAGTGGGCGCAACG
>DATAJN010000406.1:0-3817 GCA_036262105.1 Ilumatobacteraceae bacterium | reverse complement strand
TGTCTGGATCTTCTTCGCCTTTGGTCGTGCCCCAGAAGTTCGGGCCGGGCAGATCGATCCGACGAGCTACGACATCGTGTTGTCGCAGGTGACGATCACCTCTGATCGCGCCAAGGTCGTCGACTTCTCGGTCGGCTACTTCAAGGCCGACCAAGGCCTGCTCGTCAACAAAGGCACAGCTGTGAAGACCTGGGACGACGTCAAGAAGCTCAAGGTCGGTGTGCAGGCCTCGACCACCGCCGAGTTCTACGTCAGCGCGGATGGCCCGCCTGGCTGGAAGCTCGACAACGTCAAAGCGTTCCCCGATCTGACCTCGGCCTATGCAGCGTTGACGGCTGGAACGATCGACGCCGTGATGATCGACACTCCGATAAACCTCGGCCAGGCAGCGCAGTCCGGTGGCAAGCAGGAGGTCGTCGGCCAGGTCAAGACCGGCGAGGAGTACGGCGCCATCTTCGGCAAGGGCAACGGCAAGAAGGCAGTGTTCGACCCGATCATCCAGGGTCTGATCGACGATGGCACCGTCAACAAGCTGATCGCCAAGTACCTCGGCGGTGACCCGTCGACGGTTCCGTTCATCGACGTGCCGGCCCCCTGAGCCCGCCTTGAACACGGTGCCAACGCCCGGTCCGCTCGCTGTGAGGCGAGTGGGCCGGGTTTTGACCTACCGCAAGGCGGCCACTGTCGCCTTGCTGTTTCCGCCGGCGGGAGTGCCGGCAATGGTCTTCTCGGTGCGGGCGGCGCGGCTGGCTCGCGAGGGTGACGTCGAGTCGGCGCGGCAGCAGGGTGAACGGGCTCGGGACTGGTCGTGGTACGCGGTCGGCATCGGTCTGTCGGTGTACGTCGTCGCGTTCGTAGCCTGGCTCTTGACGGCCAACGGCCACGCCGTGTCGCGGGTCTTCTTCGGTTGGTCCCACGTGTCCAACAGCGGCGCCTGGAAATCGTTGTTGAAAGGGTTCTGGATCAACGTCCAGGTGTTCATGATCGCCGAAGTGATCGTGCTCGTGTGGGCCCTCATCGTCGCCGTCATGCGCCTGCTGCCGGGGCCGGCGTGCCGGCCGGTGCGGTTTCTGGCGACCGTGTACGTCGACATCTTTCGCGGCATTCCATCGCTGTTGGTGATCTACATCGTCGGGCTGGGCCTGGCGCAGGCCAAGGTTCCTGTGGTCGGCGACCTCTCCGATATCCAATACGCCATCATTGCCCTCAGTCTCACCTACGGCGCCTATGTGTCCGAGGTGTACCGAGCCGGCATCGAATCGGTGCACTGGAGCCAGACGGCTGCGGCCCGGTCGTTGGGTCTGACGTACACGCAGACGATGCGCCACGTTGTTGTGCCACAGGCGGTTCGCCGGGTGATCCCGCCGTTGCTCAACGACTTCATCGGGCTGCAGAAGGACACCGCACTGATCAGCGTGCTCGGTGTCTACGACGTCGTCAATCGGGCTCGGTTCTACAACAACTCCCGTGGCACGCTGGCGGCCTACTCGATGGCCGCGTTGTTGTTCCTCGCTGTGACGATCCCGTTCACCCGTTGGCTCGATGCGATGATTCGCCGCCAGCAGTCCAAGACCATGGCAGGCCGGTAGCACGTGGCATTTCTCGAACTCCGTGATGTGCACAAGACCTTCGGCTCGAACCCTGTGTTGCGCGGCATCAACCTCGACGTCGAACTGCACCAGGTGGTCTGCCTGATCGGCGCCTCGGGTAGTGGCAAATCGACGTTGCTGCGCTGCATCAATCAACTGGAATCCATCGACGAAGGTGAGATCCGCCTTGCCGACGATCGTGTCAGCGGCAGCGGGATCGACGTCGATGCTCTGCGGCGTGAAGTCGGCATCGTCTTCCAAAGCTTCAACCTGTTCCCACACATGACCGTCCTGCAGAACGTGACCCTGGCACCTGTGAAGGTGCTCGGGCTCACCACCCACCTGGCAGAGGAGCGGGGCATCGCCCTGCTCAAACGCATCGGTCTCGACGACAAGGCCAACGAGTACCCCGATCGACTGTCGGGTGGCCAGCAGCAGCGTGTCGCCATCGTGCGCGCTCTGGCAATGGAGCCGCACCTGTTGCTGCTCGACGAGATCACCTCCGCGCTCGACCCCGAGCTCGTTGCCGAGGTGCTCAACATCGTTCGTGACCTGGCCAGAGACGGTATGACGATGATGCTGGCCACCCACGAGATGGGCTTCGCCAAGGAGGTTGCCTCGAAGGTGTGCTTCCTGCACGAGGGTGTGATCCACGAGGAAGGCCCGCCCGAGCAGATCTTCGAGAATCCCCAGGAAGAGCGCACCAGAGCCTTTGTGCAGCGGATCATCGATGCCGGTCGGCTGTGAAACGATGGTGCGATTGACTCATTGACACTGAGACAGTCTGTGTCTTACTGTCTCAGGATGAGTCTTGACCCGGCGGAACTGCGCGTGCTGGACGCGGCGAAGTCGTGTTGCGAACGGTGGGGCGTCGCCAAGGTCACCATCGAAGACATCGCCAACGAGGCCGGCGTCTCGCGGGCCACGCTGTACCGCATGTTCCCCGGCGGCAAGGACGTGCTGTTCGAGGCCCTGCGTGTTCGCGAGCTGGAAGACTTCTTCACACGGCTCAGTGCCTACCTCGACGGCTCCGTCGACTTCGAAGACTTCCTCGTGCGGTGCGTTGTTCATGCCACGCACGAATTGCGTAGCGATCAACATCTCTCGTTGATGCTCGCCTCCGAACCCGGTGAGGCACTTGGGCAGCTCACCGTCGATGGTGTCCCGCGGATCATCCGCGTGGCCACGGTGTTCCTCGCCCCATTGGTCGATGGCTACCTCGAGCGGCGCGAAGGCGCTCGTCTTGTCGAGTTGCTCGCTCGTCTGGTCATCAGTTACTTCCTCGCCCCGTCCGAACAGGTCGATCTCGGTGAGCCCGAGTCGGCCAGAACCTTCATCCAGACCTTCATCCTTCCCGCCTTCCAGCCATCTCTCACCAGGAGCTGACCACCGCATGACTGTCACGCACAACGACAACGAAACGATCATCGGCCGTGCCGAGATCAACGACATCGATGCCATCCTGGCCATCCCCACTCACGATCCAAACGAGATCGCCCACATCGTCAGGGACAACGCCGATGCGATCTTCACTTGGGACTACTCGCTGAGCCGCCCGGCTCTTCGCAAGCTCTATGAGAAGGCCAAGGTCGGTCAGTGGAACGCCACGACCGATCTGCCTTGGGACACCGACGTCGACGTCGAAAAGACAGTCGCCGAAGACCAGGCTCTGATCGGGACGGGCATCGATCCCAGCATGTACATCGGTACCCCCGTCGAGAAGTGGGACGACAAGCAGTGGCTCGAGTTCGGCGTCGAGAGCCGCAACTGGATCCTCAGCCAGTTCATGCATGGTGAGCAGGGTGCGCTGCTGTGCACCGCGAAGATCGTCGAGACCGTGCCGTGGTACGACGCCAAGCTCTACGCCAGCACCCAGGTCGTCGACGAGGCTCGTCACGTCGAGGTCTTTGCGCGCTACCTGGAGGAGAAGCTCGGCGGCAGGTACCAGATCAACTCACATCTGCGGATGTTGCTCGACGACATCGTCAACGACAGCCGTTGGGACATGACGTACTTGGGCATGCAGGTGATGGTCGAGGGCCTGGCGCTCGCCGCGTTCGGATTCATGCATCAGTTCACAGGTGAGGCGCTGCTGAAGAAGTTGTTGCGCTACGTCATGAGCGACGAAGCCCGTCATGTGGCATTCGGGGTGCTGTCGCTCCAGGAGGTCTACAAGTCGCTGAGCGATGCGGAGATGAAGGACCGTCAGGAGTTCGCCTTCGAGGCGG
>DATAJN010000405.1:0-1928 GCA_036262105.1 Ilumatobacteraceae bacterium | reverse complement strand
ACTGGGGCAACCGACTCGTCGGGCAACGGTGCACCCAACGAAGGCGGTACCAATGGCTGAGCGGTCATTGATCGGCAAGACAGGCACCGTCTCCGGAAAGGTGGCACCGAACTCCACCGGCGAGGTCGTCGTGCAGATCCGCGGTGGAACCGAGTACTACTTCGCTAGATCCGTCGACGGCACGGAAGTGATCGAAAAGGGCAGCCAGGTGTTGATCGTCAACGCTGGGCCAGGACGAATCCTGTATGTGACCGCGCTCGACATCATCTGATGTGCCGTGAGTAGCAACGGTAAGTCGATGGCCGGCAAGACGGTGCTGATCACGGGCGGCACCGGGGGTATCGGCAGGGCGACCGCTGTCGGCTTGGCCGCGATGGGAGCGCGAGTCGCGATCACCGGACGGGACGGCGACCGGACGGAAGACGCTGCTGCGGAGATTCGTGCTGCGGGCCGTGGTGACGTGAACGTGTTCGTCGCCGACCTGTCGGCGCAGTCGGAGGTGCGGCGTCTGGCCGGCGAGGTACTCGACGCGCTTGCCCGGATTGACGTTCTGGTGAACAACGTCGGGGGATATTGGAACAGGCGACACGTCACAGCCGATGGGCTCGAGCACACCTTTGCGCTCAACCATCTGGCCCCGTTCCTGCTCACCAATCTGCTCCTCGAACGGCTGACGCACAGCGCGCCGGCGCGTGTGGTCAACGTCTCGTCCGCTGCGCACGTCGCCGGGCGGATCGACTTCGACGACCTTCAGGGCGAGAAGACCTACTCCGGCCAACGGGCCTACAGCCAATCCAAGCTCGCCAACGTCTTGTTCACCTACGAGCTGTACAGGAGGCTCGAGCCGGACGCCGTCACTGCCAACGCGTTGCACCCCGGTGTGGTGCGGACAGGTTTCGGAGCCGAAGATCCTGGTTTCATACAGAGACTTTTCGTTCCCTTCGTGCGGCCGTTCATGAAGTCGCCGATGCAAGGCGCGACGACGTCGATCACGGTCGCTTCCTCGCCCGATCTCGAACGGATGACTGGCCTCTACTTCGCCAACAACGCACCGAAGCGGTCCTCGAAGCGCAGTTACGACGAGGCCGACGCGGCACGACTCTGGCAGGTGAGCGCAGATCTCGTCGGCCTCCCAGCCGGCTGAGCGCGTTGCGCAAACGCTCGTGAGTGCCTCGGCACTGTGGATGGATCGGAGTTGGGCGCGCTGCCATTCGGGAGTGCACGGTTCCTACGATGTAGTGACACGCATTGACGAGAAGGGAGATGGTTGACGTGCTCATCAACCCGCTGAACGCCGCGGCCGGCGACGAGGTGCGCGAGTGGTACGACGAGCAGACGGCTCGTTGGGGATACCTGCCGAACTACGCGGCTGCGTTTGCGTCACGTCCCGAGGTGGCGCGTGCCTGGACGGCTCTGAACGGCGCCGTGCGCGACGGCATGGATCGCCGCCGCTTCGAGATCGCCACCATTGCCGCGGCGCGAGCGCTGCGGTCGACGTACTGCACCACGGCGCACTCGAAGTTCCTTCGCGACGCATGCAACGACGAAACGACGATGCTCGCGATCGCAGCCGACCCTGAGGGTGGCTCGCTCGATCCAGCCGACAAGGCCGTCATGGCGTTCGCTCGCAAGGTCGCCCTCGACGCTGCTTCCATCTCGCAGGGTGATGTGGATGCACTGCATGCTGTGGGCCTGTCCGACAACGACATCGCCGACATCGTCTTTGCAGCTGCGGCGCGCAGCTTCTTCGCCAAAGTGCTCGATGGCGTGGGCGTCAGCGCCGATCATCAACTGGGAGAGACCTTCGATCCCGACGTCACCGAAAGGCTGACCGTCGGCCGTCCGATCGCTTCCGCTCCCAAGTCCTGACTCTCCCCGACCACCCGGGCGACGGGTCGGCATGTCATCTGGGCCACGTCGACCGATCT
>DATAJN010000404.1:0-4366 GCA_036262105.1 Ilumatobacteraceae bacterium | reverse complement strand
CGGAGACCCCCACGACGACCGCCCCCGCCGGTTATGTCGGTGGCGGTCGTCGTGGGGGTCTCCGGTGTCGTGGTGCACGGTACGACGGGAGCGTTTGCGATGGTGGTCGGCGTGGTCGGCGTGGTCGTGGTCGTCGTGGTTTCGTTGGGTGTCGTGTTGGCCGAGGTGCCCGGCGTGCTATCGGGTGTGGTGTCGGGCACGGTGGCGATGGTCGACGTGGGTATCGAGGAGTCGGTAGGTGCAGTAGTGGTCGTTGCCGAGCAGTCGAGCAAGGCCGAGGCGTCGTTCACCGGAAGTGGCGTCGACGATCCGGTGGTGTTGGCAGAGCTGTTCGATGTCGGTGTGCTCGCCGAATTGGAAGGTGTCGTGCTGGAACTGGTCTGGCCTTCGATTCGATGAAGCACGGTCAATGTCGACGAGAGCTGAACCGTGCCGTCGACGCTCTCGGTCGTGGTCAGGTCGCCGCGTGTGACAGTTGCGGTCTTGAAGATCGACGGCGCGGCGCTGGTCACTTTCTTCGTTGGTTTGCGGGCGGCGATTGCGGCCGCGGTGCCGCCGGCCAGTGCGAGGAGGACGATCATCGAGATCACGTATCGACGTCGGCGGCGAGTGGTGGAGGCAGCCATTTCAGTTGCCCCTCAGCGCTTCGGTCGGTGGCAGCCGTGCCGCTCGCGCCGCAGGGTACAGGCCGGCAATGGCGCCGATCAGCAGCGCAGCGACAACGCCACCGCCGAGGGCGATGGGTGGCACGACGATCTTCCAGTGCTTGGTCGACGCATAGATGGCGGTCACTGCCGCGCCGAGACCGACGCCGACCACTCCACCCGCGCCGGCGAGCAGGATCGCCTCGGTGAGGAACTGGCGGCGCACATGGGCGCGGGTTGCTCCGAGCGCGCGACGCAGGCCGATCTCGCCGCGGCGCTCGATCACGGCGATCACCATCACGTTGGCGATGCCGATGCCACCAACCAGCAGGGCAACGGCCCCGAGCCCGAGGAACAGCGACGTGAACGCCGTGCTCGCCGCGTCTTCGGCTGCCAGTGCATCCGACGGTCGCGTCGCTTCGACTTCCTCGGGAGTCTCCGGGTTGACGGTGGCTGGGAGCACGCTGCGAACGTCGTCGATAGCGCCTTCCTGGGTGCGGATGTAGATGCGCTCGGGCACGATGTCGTCGCCGACGACGTACGTCTGCGCGGCGGGGATCCCGATGATCGCGCCGCGGTCGAGACCTTCGGCTGCGGCGACGGGTTTGAGGATGCCGATCACCGCGAACCAGTTGTCGTTGATCCTCACGCGCAACTGGTCGGCGACGCTGACGATCCCCAGCTTCTGGGCGGTCACTGCGCCGAGCACGACCGCGGGGTAGGTGCTCGTTGCCGAGTCGAGCCACACGCCGTCGGCCAGCTTGGCGTTCAGTGTGGTGAGCAATCCGCTGTCGGCGGCGAACACGGTGATGCCACTGTTGATGCCTTCGGAGATGGCGTCGGTTCGCCGCACCGTCGCGTTGGCGACGGTGGTGAGCGAGCTCACCGCCGTGACCGGCGTGATCCTGCTGACCATCTTCACGGCATCGGTGGGAAGCGTCTGCGTGCCGCGTCCAAAACCCTGGCCGGCCTGCACTTCGAGCAGGTTCGTGCCCAATGCACGGATTCGTGCCTGCAGCTCTTCGCGTGACGAGGCCGACAAACCGAGCACGCCAACCATCGCGGCGATGCCGATGGCAACGCCGAGCGTCGACAGACCGGTGCGCAAGCGCCGAGTGCGCAGGCCGAGCGCGCCGACTCGCAGGACGTCCACGGCGCGCAGTCGTGATCGATAGGTGGCCGCAGCGTTGCTCATCGCACCATCTCGGCAGTGAGATCGGATGCATCCTCGACCGACTCGATCGAACCATCACGCATCGACACCCGCCGTGGCAGCGATGCGGCCAACTCGCGGTCGTGGGTGATGATCAAGATCGTGCGCCCTTCGGCGTGAAGCTCGCGCAGCAGGTCCATCACCGCTCCGCCGGAGCGCGAGTCGAGGTTGCCGGTCGGCTCGTCGGCCAGCACGATCGATGGGCGGTTGACGATGGCCCTGGCGATGGCCACCCGCTGGCGCTCGCCGCCCGACATCTGGCTAGGGGTGTGCGTTAGGCGTGGCCCGAGCCCCACGCGGCGAAGTGATTCTGCGGCAGCTTCACGGCGCTCGAGCAGGGCCTTGCCTCGATACAACAAGCCGTTGGCGACGTTGTCGATCGCCGTCATCCCTTCCAGGAGGAAGAACGATTGGAACACGAAACCGATCAGGTGCGAGCGCACGCCCGATAGCTGGCGATCACTCATCTGCGACGTGTCGATGCCGGCGACCCGCACGACCCCGCTCGACGGCCGGTCGAGTGTGCCGATGATGTGCAGAAGCGTCGACTTGCCCGAACCCGACGGGCCGACGATCGCGGTCAGTTCGCCGTGGCGCACCTCGAGCGACACCGAATCGAGTGCCCGAACCGGCGGCTCGCCGGCGTACTCCTTGACGATGTCGATCAGCTCCAGCGCCAAGCCAACGGTCGGCGGGCTGAACGCGTCGGGCGAGCTCATGTCAACACCGTCATGACGGCACGACGACGTCGGCGTCGGCTTTGAGGTTGCCTGTGACCTGGACGAAGCCGTTGGTGAACAACCCGGGCGTGACGCCCACCAACTTGGTCGCGTTCGAACCGTCGGGATTCTTGCCGGTGACTGTTTCGACGGCGTAGCCGCCTTCCTTCAACGCAACGAGTGCGCTGACGGGCACCACGATGGCCTGCGGAACGTTGGCCGAGACGACGCGCAACGTCACCGGTATCTCGACGAACGAGTCGACGGTGGCTGGGATGTTCTCGACGCTGATCGTGATCGTCACCGACGGCGTGTCACCCGGGGCGCCACCGGTGTTCGTGGCCACGTTGCCGACGTCGACGACCGTCCCCGGTTGAACCGATCCGTCCGGGAACTCGACGTCGATGGTGGCGCCGAGCTTGAAGGTCTCGTCGCCGATCGGCGCCGTCGTCGTGATGCGTCGCGAGGGGGCAGTCAACGACATCACCACGCTGTCGCCGGCGAGCACGGTTCCATCGGGCACCAACGTGGTGCCGATCGACAGCCCTGCGGGCACAACGGTGAACGAACCGGCGGGAATGACGAGGCTCGTCGGGTCGGCGCTCACGCCGAGCGATGCCAACCAGGCCGCGGCCGCAGTCGCTGTCGCCGCGTCGAAGCGATCGTCGACCGTCATGGTCGAGTCGGCCGTGAAGCCGCCGGCGCTCAGCGCCTGTTCGAAGAGCTTCACGTCGATGCCGTCGGCGACACCGACCGAAAGATCTCTCGTCAACGCGGGCGTTGCCGCGGCGTCGCCTTCGATCGCGATCACGGGCAGACCGTTGCTCCAGAAGAGCACGGTTCCGGTGGCGACCTGGCCACCCGCGGCCGCCTGCCGATCGATCGTCGCCCCGGCAAGCCCCGCCACCAAGTACTTCCGCTCTGCCTGGCGCCCGACGACCAGCGGCGAACCGGCGTTCACCGCTCCGCCGACAGTGGCCGACACCGTGTCGACGAGCAGCCGGCCAGGAATGAATACCAGCTCGCCCTTGGTGATCTTGCCGTCACCGGTCAGGCCAAGGCTGTCTTCGAATGCCGTCACCGCATCCCTGGTGGCATTGTCGTACGTTTCGTCGATGACGATCTTGTGATCGGGATCGAAGCCAAGTTGCACCAGGTTCAGTTCCAGTTGGCGGATGTCGGCGCCCTTCGTCGAGGTCTTCGACAGGTCGCGGTAGCCGGGGATGTCGCCGATCATCGCCACCACGGGCGCGCCGTCGACGGTGGCGACCACCGTGCCGGCGTCGACGGTGTCGCCTCCGGCCACGATGCTCGTGACGGTTCCGGCCACAGGCGACGAAACCGTCGCTGAGGTGGTGAACCCGAGTGTGGCCGTCGTCTCGTCGTAGGTCGTCAGGTCGAGTTGTTGCACCTTGGCGGTGCTCAGCTTCACCGGAGCCTTGGTGACGGTGCTGGAGTCCGCATGTCGCGACCCGATGAGGAACCCACCGGCACCACCTGCGACCAGAGCCACGAGACCGAGCGCCGTTGCCGACGCCCGCCTCACGGCGTTGTCGTCGTGGTCGTGGGCTGGAACGCGGCGGTCATGATCGGCTCACACTTGGTGAGTGCCGCCTTCACCGCCGGGTCGGTGTCGTCGAGACCGAGCCGCTCGATCATTCGCGCTGTCGGATCGAAGCCCGCACCGCCGGGCCCGCCGTTCGCGCCGTTTGCAGGGGCGCTACCGCCGAGCGGAGGGCCGCCGAAGCCGGGTCCGCCGCCGTTGGCACCGGCCGGGATCGAGCCGTCAG
>DATAJN010000403.1:0-2120 GCA_036262105.1 Ilumatobacteraceae bacterium | reverse complement strand
CAGACGCGCCAGTGTTTGAGCGAGCTCGAGCCGTCGCGTCGCACGCCGCAACTCCTGGGTTCGGTCTGGGCGATCGTGGATGCTCTGCAACGAAGTCACACGGTGCATCGCCGCCTCAACGATGACGCCCTTTGGGTCGACGATGATGGCGCCGTCGTGCTCGTCGGATTCGCCTCGGCTTCGTTGGGTGTGGTCGGCCCTGCCCTTTCGACCGATGTTGCCGAGGTCCTGGCAGCAACGGCCGCGCCGCTTGGAGTTCAACGGGCTGTGGAATTCGCGGTTGCCGGCGTCGGACCCGCCGCTGTCGCGGCAGCGTTGCCACGACTGCAGCCGCTTGCGTTGACGCCGCGTAGGCGAGCCGCTGTCAAGGCAGCGGGATGTCTGGAGGATCTTCGCAACGAGGTCCAACGCGTGACCGGTGCCGACGATGTTCCGATCGCGGAGCTCGAGAGGATCAAGACGGGCACGGTGGTGACCATCGCCGTGGTTGCGCTTGCATTGTGGTCGCTGATTCCTCAGTTCCTCGGCGTCGGCTCGCTGTGGGGCGAACTGCAGCGAGCCAACTGGTGGTGGGCCGCCGCTGCGGTGGCGCTGTCGGCGTTGACGTATGTGGGCGCCGCCGTCGCACTCGACGGCTCATTGCCCGAACGGCTGCCGCTGGGCCCGAACTTCGGCGTGCAGATGGCGACGTCCTTCGTCGGAGTCGCCGCGCCCGGTGGTGGGCTCGCGCTCACCGCCCGCTTTCTCCAGAAGCGGGGCATCGACACAGCGACGGCTGTCGGGGCGGTGGGAGTCGACACGATCGCCGGCGTGATCGTTCATCTCACGCTCACCGGGCTGTTCATCGCGCTTGCAGGTTCCTCAGGACTGAAGACGTTTGACCTGCCGTCGATGCTCACGATCGGACTCATCGCCGCAGGCGTGGCCGTCGTCGCAGCAATCGGTGTGGCCGTTCCATGGAGCCGCGCCCTGCTCACCACTCGGGTATTGCCGGCGACGAAGCGCTCGCTCGTCAACGTCGGTGACATCGCTCGTCTGCCCAGCAAGATGATCGAACTGTTCGGCGGCTCACTAGCCATCACCATGGGCTACATCCTCGCCTTGGAAGTCGCTGTATCCGCGTTCGGCGCCGGCCCAGCATTCACGTCGATCGCGCTCGTCTACCTCGTTGGCTCAGTGGTTTCCTCAGTGGCCCCCACCCCCGGCGGGATCGGAGCCGTCGAAGCAACCCTGATCGCCGGGCTGACCTCCGCGGGAATGCCCAGCACCACGGCGATCGCCGCCGTGATCCTGTTTCGCCTCGCCACGTTCTGGATCCCGTTGCTCCCTGGCTGGGGTGCTCTCGTGATGTTGCAGCGGTCCGGCGACCTCTGAGCTGGATCCGTGATCAGTCGATCCGCCGGAGCGATTGACTCACGTGGGCGCGATTCTGGAAGTGCGACTGCCGTTTCTGCGCCCAAGCAGGCTCGTTGGGCGCGATTGACGAACTGTGCCTTCCACGTTCGCGCCCAAGGACGATGGATCGGAGCCGCAGCAAGTGAGCTCATCGGCGCTCCCGCCTGGGGGCGCTCCGATCCGCACGCTACGCCCAGCAGCACCAGCACCGTCAACCACCTCGGCGGCATGACCCACCTCCGATAACTCGTTCTGACGCTCCACCGTACGCATCCGGTTCCCGCCCGAGCGCTAGCTGTTGATCGTTGTGGTAACCCCCGTTGTGGCCAACGACATGTTGTCATCACCGACGAGCACGATGATCGATGTGCCGGCAGGCAGCGGTTCGGCAACCAAGGATTGAAGACTTTCGAGGGTCGCTGGATCGACCGCAGCAACCGCAGTGAAACCGGCTACCAACGTCGCCTCGCATTCGGACCCACTCAACGCCAGCACCCGCGAGCTGGGTTCCTGAGCGAGAGCATTGACGGGCTCGGCGAAATCAACACTCGGCACACTCACCGCCAAGGCATCTCGCCACCACTGTGCCGTGCCAACGACATGGCTTGCGTTCACGACCAGGACGGTTGGCGGGGAGGTCGTCTGCCCGCAGGCCGGAACAGTCGTGGTGGTAGTGGTCGAGGAGGTGGAAGTGGACTCCGCACCGAGTACGGCGGGGAACTCTA
>DATAJN010000402.1:0-2956 GCA_036262105.1 Ilumatobacteraceae bacterium | reverse complement strand
GGAGTTCATGCCGTGCGGCCAAGGTGTCGGTGCCATCGACTCACTGATCCCCGCCGCTGAACTGGTACATGCGATGGTGGCCGAGGCGGAACGAATCATCGACCGGCTGATCGGAGCACGACGATGACCGACATGCTCACGGTTCACGTCGACCGAGTGTGGACCGACGACATCGTGCCCGCTCTGCACGACTACATCGCCATACCCAACGTCTCGGTGCTCTACGACCCGCAGTGGCGCGAACACGGCCACATGCACCGCGCCGTGGAGCTCATCCGCGCCTGGTGTGCACAGCGCGCCATCGACGGGCTCGCGGTCGAGGTCCACGAGTTGCCGGGTCTCACGCCGGTGATCCTCATGGAGATCCCGGCCTTCGGGAGCGGGTCCGGCGACGACACCGTGCTGCTCTACGGACACCTCGACAAGCAGCCGGAGATGACGGGTTGGCGTGATGATCTCGGGCCGTGGAAGCCGGTCCTGGAAGGTGACCGCCTCTACGGGCGCGGCGGCGCCGACGACGGTTACGCGGCGTTCGCCTCGCTGCTGGCCATCGAGGCTGCGCAGGCAAACGGGATGAGCCACACCCGTTGTGTGGTCTTGATCGAAGCGAGCGAAGAAAGCGGTAGTCCCGACCTCCCGGCCTACCTACAGGCGCTTGCCGCTCAGATCGGCACACCCAGCCTGGTGATCTGCCTCGACTCCGGTTGCCTCGACCTGGAACGTCTGTGGGTCACCACGTCGTTGCGCGGCCTCGCCGCGGGAACGCTACGAGTGCAGATCCTCACCGAAGGCGTCCATTCCGGCGAAGCGAGCGGCGTGGTGCCGTCGTCGTTCCGCATCTGTCGCGAACTTCTCGATCGGATCGAGGACAGCTTCGACGGAAGGATCTTGCTGCCACCCCTGCACGTCGAGATCCCGGCCGATCGCCGACAGCAGGCCGCCGACACCGCCGCGCAGTTCCCGATCGGCGGTCACTTCCCATTCGTCGACGGCGCCGAACCGATGGTCGCCGATCCGGCGGAACAACTGCTGGCGCGCACCTGGTATCCGGCTCTGAGCGTGACCGGCGTCGACGGCATCCCGCCGGTCGAGTCAGCGGGCAACGTGCTGAGACCCCACACCGCGCTGCACCTGAGCGTGCGCCTGCCGCCAACGTGCGACCATGATGCCGCGCTCGCCGCGATCGAGTCGGCGCTCACCGCCGATCCGCCGTACGGCGCCCATGTCACGTTCGAACACGGACACGCCGGGCCCGGGTGGAACGCGCCGGCATTCACCACCTGGTTGCAGGGGGCGCTCGACGAGGCGTCGCTCGGCAGCTTCGGCAACCCGTCGCGTGCGTTCGGCGAGGGAGGCTCGATCCCGTTCATGGGCATGCTCGGCGAGATGTTCCCCGAGGCGCAGTTCGTCATCACCGGCGTGCTCGGCCCTGGCGCGAACGCACACGGCCCGAACGAGTACCTACACGTCCCGACGGCGCGTCGTGTGACCCGCTGCATCGCAATCGTGTTGAACGCGCACGCCACACGCTGAGCGGGCGCGCGCCCAACTGCGCGGGTCGCGTTGCTACCGTTCGGCCCGAAGGAGCGGAACCCCATGACGGTCACCACCAACCTGCCTCAAGACGACCACGCCACGGCATTGGTGGTCGAGCGGGTCTTCTTCGAGTTGCGCAAGGTCATCGTCGGCCAGAGCCGGCTGATCGAGCGGATGCTCGTCGGCCTGCTCAGTCAAGGCCACTGCCTGCTCGAGAGCGTTCCGGGGTTGGCGAAGACACTCGCCGCCGAAACCTTGTCGAAGGTCGTTGGTGGCACGTTCGGGCGCGTGCAGTTCACGCCCGACCTGTTGCCGTCCGACATCATCGGCACACGCATCTTCCGCTCGTCAAGCGAGAAGTTCGACGTCGAGCTCGGGCCTGTCTTCGTCAACTTCCTGCTCGCCGACGAGATCAACCGGGCTCCGGCGAAGGTGCAGTCGGCGCTGCTCGAAGTGATGGCTGAGCAGCACGTCACGATCGGCGGCAACACCTACGACGTGCCGACACCCTTCTTCGTCATCGCCACACAGAACCCGATCGAGTCGGAGGGTGTGTACCACCTGCCCGAGGCGCAGCGCGATCGGTTCATGATGAAGATCACGATGACGCACCCTTCGGCCGACGAGGAGATGACGATCGTCGACAGGATGAGTGTGTCGCCTCCCGTCGCCGAGCAGGTGATCGATCTCCATGGCCTGGCCGACCTTCAACGCCGGGCTGCCGGAGTGTTCATCGATCGCAGCGTGCAGCAGTACGCGGTGGATCTCGTGCAGGCAACACGCACGCCTGCTGAGGCGGGGATGGCCGACCTGGCGCCGGTGATCGCGCTCGGCGCCAGCCCGCGCGCCACGTTGGCGCTTGTCCGCGGCGCCAAGGCGCTTGCTTTGCTCCGCGGCCGCACGTACGCAACTCCGCAAGAGATCTTCGACCTGGCGCCCGAGGTGCTGCGCCACCGACTGATCCTCACCTACGACGCGCTGGCGCGCGACATCTCCATCGAGCACGTGCTCAGCCGCGTACTCAGTTCGGTGCCGACGATGTGGGTGTCGCCGAAGCCGAACAACGCCGCGCCGAATTCGAGCACGCCGAACACCTCCTTTCCGCAGAGCTGACGATGCCGACGAGCTCGACGATCGAGTGGCCGAGCGGGCCGACGCCTGCATCGATCGCCGAGTTGTTGAGGTCCCTCGAGTTCACGATCAACCGTCGGCTCGACGGCCAGTTGCACGGCCAGCACCAAGGCATCACGCCCGGACACGGCAGCGAGCCGGGCGAGTCGCGGGCATACCAACCCGGCGACGACGTGCGTCGCATTGATTGGAACGTGACAGCGCGCACCCGCGAGCTACATGTTCGCGATCAGATCGCCGATCACGACCTGGAAGCGTGGATGGTGGTCGACGTCTCCGCGGCGATGCA
>DATAJN010000401.1:0-1815 GCA_036262105.1 Ilumatobacteraceae bacterium | reverse complement strand
ACCGATGATTCCGCACATAGATTCCCAGGCTACCGATCGATCTCCCGTCGAACCCGTCGCTCAGGGCCCTGGTTTTCCCCCAATAATTGCGAGCCAGTCACCGATCCTCCGCTCCAAGCGGGTCATTGGTGACTCGCTGGGATCCGAGGTCAGCCGAAGCGGGCCAACACCACCTCGGCCAAGCTCTCGGCGGTTGCCTGGGCCAGATCGTGCGTTGCCGCCTCGACCATCACGCGGATCAGAGGCTCTGTTCCGCTGGGCCGCACGAGAATGCGACCCTCTCCGTCGAGCGACGCCTCGGCAGCGGCGATCTCACCGGCCAGTTCGGCGGCAACGCGGGGATGGCGGTCGGCGACCTTCACGTTGACCAGCACTTGCGGATACGACGTCATGACGTTGCCGGCCAGGTCGGCCAGCGGGCGGCCGGTGCTGCGAACGTACCCAGCCAAGCGCAGGCCGGCCAGCAGACCGTCGCCGGTTGACGCCAGATGTGGGTAGATGATGTGCCCACTCTGCTCCCCGCCGATCGCATAGTCGCCGGCGTCGAGTGCCTCGAGCACCGAACGGTCGCCGACCGCTGTCGTGACAACCTTGATGCCGGCAGTGCTCATGGCCTTGTGAAAACCGAGATTGCTCATCACCGTCACGACCACCGTGTCGTGAGTGAGCTGACCGTCTTCACGCAACTGCAGCGCAGCGAGAGCAATCATGCGATCACCGTCGACGATCATGCCGAACTCGTCGACGGCGATGACGCGGTCGCCATCACCATCGAAGGCGAGCCCGAGATCGGCTCGCTGGTCGACCACCGCCGCCGACAACGATGCTGGATGCGTCGCACCGCAATGATCGTTGATGTTGCGTCCGTTGGGCTCGGCGTTGATCACGATCACCTCGGCACCAAGCGCCTTCACGACACGCGGCGCCGCTTCGTACATCGCCCCGTTTGCGCAGTCGAGCACGATTCGCAGACCATCGAGCGAGCCAGGTGAACATGCCTGCACGACGAACTCGCAGTACTCGTCGATCGCAGTCGACAGCACGCGGCCGGGATCGTTCGAGGCCGCAGGCTGAGGCTCGGAGAGAGCCCCCTCGATGGCCCGCTGGGCATCATCGGTCAACTTCAGACCACCGACCGCGAAGATCTTGACGCCGTTGTCGCGGTACGGGTTGTGCGACGCGGTGATCATCGCCGCCGGCGTCTGGTGCCGGGCCGAGAGGTACGCCAATGCCGGAGTGGGCAGAACACCCGCACGTAGCGGCTCGGCGTGGCCGGCTCGCAGCCCGTCGATCAGCGCTTGCTCGAGCGCGGGGCCCGACTCACGCGTGTCTCGACCGATCAGCCACTCGCCAGTACCAAGAACGACGGCCGCGGCATGACCGAGCGATGCGACGTAGTCCGTGGTGAGTTCATCGAACGCGGCGCCACGCACCCCATCGGTTCCGAAACGAAGCTGGCCCACGGCCGAGCTTCGATCAGCGCTTGGTGTACTGAGGGGCCTTGCGGGCCTTCTTCAGGCCGTACTTCTTGCTCTCCTTGCGACGCGGATCGCGGGTGAGCAGGCCTGCCTTCTTCAGCGCCGGGCGGGCTTCGGGGTCGATCTCCACCAGTGATCGGGCGATGGCCATGCGCAGCGCGCCGGCCTGACCGCTGATTCCGCCGCCGTGCATCGTCGCATCGACGTCGTACGTGGTCTCGCTCTCGGTGACGCGCAGCGCCTCGGTGACGGTCATGCGCTGCATGGCCGTGGTGAAGTACGCGTCGAACGCCTTGCCGTTGATCGTGTGCGTGCCGGTGCCAGGGCGCAGGCGGGC
>DATAJN010000400.1:0-13193 GCA_036262105.1 Ilumatobacteraceae bacterium | reverse complement strand
GCGTGGGCAGCCGACCGTCGCCTGCTGTAGTCGCGATCAGTCGACTGGTGCCGCCCACGACGGGCGTTCGCCGGTCTCCAATTCGATCAAGTGAGCCTTGGCTGCTCGCCAGGCGAGGTCCGCCGCGGCCGCACCCTTGCCACTGCGTTTCGCCTCTTTGACTTGCTCAACGGCCCGTTTGTGGGCCTCGCGGGCACCTTCCAGCCGCGCCGCCAGCTCGAGCGCTTCGACCTTGCGCCGTTCGGCGGCAGCCTTGCGATCAGTCGCCGCTTGCTTGGCGCGGCGCTCGCCCTCTTCGGACTCGCGGATCGCCTGGGCGAATCGTTCGAGATCGCTGAGAGGTGGGATGGGCGGGGGCTTTGGTCGGTGACGACTCGGCATCGCTTGCCATTGTGGTCGGGCTCGATCGTGTTCTCAACGCGGCCGACCCCGTCAGCGGAGAATCAACACGATGATGACGATGAGAAGAATGAGGCCGATGAGGCCTCCGCCGATGTAGATACCAGATGCAATCAACATGACGAGCTGTTACCCGCCTGCTGGGCAGTTCAAACTGAAACCTGTCACCCACACGAGTGATCGCTTCGCGCTGCGGTTTGAAGGTCTCCCGTAGCGGGTAATCGCGGAACCTACCCCTTACAGAGAAGGAGCGGTCATGAGCACTAATGCAGATCAGGCCAAGGGCAGGGTCAAGCAGGCAGTCGGAGATCTCACTGACGACAAGGATCTGAAGCGAGAAGGCAAGGCAGATGAAGCCGCCGGCAAGGCCAAGCGGGCAGTCGGCAACATCAAGGACAAAGCCGACGATGTCATCGACCACCTCAGGGACAAGGCCGGCAAGGACTGACGACCGGGTTGTTGGCGATGTGAGGCAGACTGAGGCTGGTGTCGAGCACGCGGCCGAGGGTGTTGATCGTCGAGGACGAAATCGGTGTTCGCCAGGCCCTCGAGCGCGGGCTGGCGCGCAGTGGATTCGACACCACTGCTGCGTCGGCCTGCGCGGAGGCCTTGCAGGTCCACGATCATGACGTCGCCTTGGTGGACCTCGGTCTTCCTGATGGCGACGGTGTCGAACTGTGCCGGGCGCTGCGGGCCCGATACCCCGCACGCCCCATCATCGTCGTCACCGGTCGTGACGACGAGCTCGACGTCGTCGACGCACTCGACGCCGGCGCCGACGACTACATCACCAAGCCCTTCTCGCTGGCGGTGTTGACGGTTCGCATTCGCCGCCACCTCGACCGTTCCTCGATGGTCGTCGTCGTCGGAGCACTTCGCGTCGACCGGCGCGGCCACCGGGCAAGCCTGGCCGGTGAACCTGTGGAGTTGACGGCCCGCGAGTTCGACCTTCTCTCAGTGCTCGCTGCCCGTCCCGGTGAAACCGTCAGCAGAAAGGAACTGATGTCGACAGTGTGGGACGCGCACTGGTCGAAGTCGACGCACACCCTGGCCGTGCACATCAGTTCTTTGCGGGCGAAGCTACGAAGCGCGCACGTAGGGACACCGACGATCGAGACGGTTCCCGGTCTCGGCTACCGGCTCGATGCAGCACCTTCGAAGCGATAGCCGAATCCGCGCACGGTGCTGATGTAGCGAGGTGCCGCCGCATCGTCACCGAGCTTGCGACGCAACCAGGCGATGTGCACGTCGAGCGTCTTGCCGCTACCGGTGAAATCACTGCCCCAAACCTTGTCCAAGAGCTGCTCACGCGTCACGACGGTGCCTGCCCCGCGGATCAGTTCGACGAGAAGATCGAACTCTTTGGTCGACAAGCCGAGCTCGCGGTCGGCCTGCCACGCGCGACGAGCGGCGACATCGACGGTGATGTCCTCGGCTTCGAGGCGGGTGGCCGTGACTGCCCGCAACCGGGCGCGCATGCGCGCCATCAGCTCGCTGAGGCGGAACGGCTTGGTCAGGTAGTCGTCGGCACCAGCTTCGAACCCTTCGACGATGTCGAGCTCCTCGCGGCGTGCCGTGAGCACGATGATCGGAAGGCGTTCGTGCGCGCTGCGCAGGCGCCGGCAGACCTCGATGCCGTCGATGTCGGGAAGGCCGAGATCGAGCACGACGAGCTCCGGTTGATTCTCGAACACAGCTACCTCGGCGTCACCGCCGGTCGTGACCCAACGCGTCGAATGGCCCGCCCGTTCCAGGGCCCGCATCAACGGTCCGGCGATCGCGGCATCGTCTTCGACCAAGAGCAGCTGTGCCATCCGCTCACCCTTCCCGCGCTGGACGCGCGAATCTAGGCCGATGGCTACGAGGTTGCGCAGTCGTATGGTCCGATCCGGGTTGGCGTTGGTGCTCGCCATACTCGTCATTGCCGGCATCACCAGTGGAGTCCTGTTCGCCAACGAGGTCCGCGCCGATGCCCGTTTGCGCCTCACCGGACAAGCCGAGACGCTGATCATCTCGCTCACCGATCGGCTGATCGAGCAGGGCGACCTCACGAGTGCCGATGTCGAGAGGCTCGCGCCACCGGGCACGGAAGTCGTTCTGAAGAACTCCACGGGGGCGGTGGTGGCCCGTACCGGGCCGGTGCTCGCTGAAGAAGTGATGTCGGTCGACGTGCAGGGCCCAGGAGATCTCTCGGCAACGGTGTCGGCCGACAACGCGCCGGTCGATCACCGTGTTCGGCGGGCCTGGAACGTGATCGCCGGCATCGCTGCCGCGATTGCCGCGCTTGCTGCGGTGGCCGCGTTGCTGCAAGCTCGGCAGCTCAGCCGCCCACTCGATCGCCTCGCCCGGGCTGCCGTGCAGATCGGTGCCGGCGATGCCGGTGTTGTTGCACCTCGTAGCGGCCTCGTGGAAGTAGACGCGATCGCCGAGGCACTGGAAGACAGTGGTCAACGAATCGCCGACTTGATGACTGCCGAGCGCCAGTTCAGCGCCAACGCCAGCCATCAGCTGCGGTCGCCGCTCACCGCTATCGCCATCAGCCTCGAACTGATCGCCGACAGCGCCGACCCCGTCGTTCGGCGAGAGGCCGCCGAGGCACTCACGCAGGTTGCCGGACTCGACGACCGCATCAACGAGCTCCTCAAACTCGCTCGCACCGGCCGTGTGGCAGCGCGGTCGCGCACTGACGTCGTCGCTCTCGTGACCGGCCACACCCATGTCATCGCTCCGCAGTTCCATCGCGCTGGGCGGCAGTTGAACGTCGTCGCCCCGCCGATTGTCGAGGCTGATGTCACGCCCAGTGCCTTGACCCAGAGCCTCGAGATCCTGCTCGACAACGCCCTGGTTCATGGTCGCGGAGACGTCGATGTGCGTGTCTCGATCGACGACGCCGGCGCGGTCGAGATTGCCGTTCGCGACCACGGACACCTCGATGTGGCAAGCACGAATGGCAGTGCCAAGGGCCATGATCATCGCAGCCACGGCCTTGGCCTCCTTCTTGCGACGACGTTGCTGCGCGCCGACGGTGGCCGCGTCGAACTGGTGTCGACGGCACCGACGACCTTCGTCATTCGATTGCCCGATCAACGGTGCGAGCCCGACGCGGGGAAGGCGTCAGGCCCGCACCTCTTGCCGCATGAATGTGGCGTAGGCCCCAGCGAACATCACGACGACGCCGCCCACCAACGCAGCAACCTGCCACCACGCGAGCACGAGACTCTCGGAAAGCGAAAGCGTGCTCGGCAGGGCCTGTGAAGTGGTGGAATCTTCCACCAGCAGCCCCGTTGATTGGCGGGCCGGGTTCAACAGCACGCCCGTGGCTTCTTGGTAGAGCTCCGATGGTGAGAAGCGACGGACGGTGAGCTCGAGGCGGGCGTTGGCCAGCACCTGCTCGGTGGTCGGTGCCGTGCTGGGCACGGGGTGCACCGTGTCGGCGACCAAGCCGGCGATCAAGCCGCCGAACAGCGTGAACACGAGCCAGATGGCGATGCCTGCGAGCGCAGCGGTTGCGGCTCTGCGGGTTACGACCGACAGCACGACGGCGAGCGCGAGCCAGAGCGAGATGTAGACGACCGCGACGACGAAGAACGCCAGCATCCGCACGACGTCGTTGGTCGTCGGCCCGACGCCGAGGCGCAGCATCCCGTACGAAACAACGACGGCCATCACCGCCGCGAGGGCCAAAGCGATCGCCCCGAGCCCGGCGACGAACTTGCCGTTGATCACCTCGTCACGATGGATCGGCTGGGCGACCAGGCGAGGCAGCGTTCGTTGCGATCGCTCGCCGTTGACCGCGTCGAAGCCGAAGGCGATGCCGAGCAGTGGGCCGAGGATGGCGAGGAACTCGTGGAAGGCCGGCACCCGATCCGGAGCCAGTGTGAACAGGTAGAGGAAGATCGAGGGCACGGCCGTCGCCTGGCTGGCGGCGTTGCGGATCGGGCCGCTCGCCGAGTGCACCGAGGCGAGTCCGGCGAGGGCAACGAGAACGACGAGGATCACGAATCGAATCGAGTGGATGTGGTCGGCGAACTCCTTGCGGGCCACGATCCGCCATCCTCCATGGAGCCGCTCGACGACGGGCTCTTCGGGCTCGATGCGGATGTCAGCCTCCGCGGCGATGCTCGCTGTCATCAGTCCTCCCGGTGAAGTAGCGGTGATAGATCGCGTCGAGGTCGGCGCCGCGGCGAACGAAGTGGTCGATGGTGCATCCGACGGACGAGACCGTCGCCAGCAGGTCGGTGTGCACGTCGCGGCTGGCATTGATCATCCAACGGCCCGGTCCGTCGACCTCGACGTTGTGCACGCCCGAGATTGCGCCGACCAGCTTGGCGAGATTCGCCGTCGACGGCCCTGGGTCGACACCGAGCTCGAAGATCCAACGATCTTGGAGCTGGCTGGCGAGTTCGGCGACCGTGCCCAGGCCGACGAGCTGGCCGCTGACGAAGATGCCGATCCGATCGCAGACCTGCTCGACCTGGTGCAGCAGATGGGACGACAGCAGCACGGTGAGGCCTTCGTCGTTGCGCAGGTCGCTGACGAACTTCAACAGCTCGCGCACGCCCTCCGGGTCGATGTTCACTGTGGGCTCGTCGAGGATGAGGATCGTCGGCCGCTTGATCAGCGCATCGGCCAGTCCGAGTCGTTGTCGCATGCCGCGTGAGAAGGTGCGAACCCTTCGGTCGATCACTGACGAGAGCCCGACCTGTTCGAGCAGGAACTCGATTCGTTCCGTCGCCGCCGGCTCGCGCATCCGATTGAGTCGCGCTGTGTACTCCAGGTTCTCGCGAGCCGTCAGCTCGTCGTAGAACCCGACGTCGTCGGGCAAGTAGCCGACGCGGCGTTTGACGGCAAGCGGGTCGCGTCGCGGGTCGAGACCGTCGACTCGTGCGTCACCGCTCGATGGTTCGGTCAGACCGAGCAACATCAGGATCGTTGTCGTCTTGCCGGCACCGTTCGGGCCGAGCAACCCGAAGATCTCGCCGCGGCGGATCTTCAAGCTGAGCGAATCGACCGCAGTGCGATCGGCGTAGTGCTTCGTCAGTTGACGGGTCTCGAGCGCAGCGTCGTCGTCCGCGATGGGAAGCTTGTCCACCGAGGCAACTGTTGTCGCCGAGGGCATCAGCGTCACCGACGCCCGAGACGGCGGAACAACCAGGCCAAACCGAGGAAGGTGACGGCGATGATCACGATCGCCACGATCCCCAGGGTCGACGAACCCTTCACGCCATAGCGCAGGTCGAGGTTGGTCGACTGGCTGCCGGCACTGGCCCGCACGCTGAGCGCGTAGTCACCGGCGAGGGCGTTTTTGGTCGGCTTGATGATGGCGACGACCTGTGTGGTTTCGTTCGGCTTCACTTCGGCGACCTGTGGCGGATCGAACGTCACCGTCCATCCCGACGGGGGAGTGGCTGCGAACTGCACGGAGTCGAGCGCAGCCGTGCCCGAGTTGCCGACGACCAGCGTCACTCGCTTCTCACTGTTCGCCTTGCCGCTGACGTTGAGCAGCTGATCCGCGGTGCTCACGTCGAGCTTCGGTGACCCGGTGACCTCGGCCGACAGCTGCATGGAGCCGGACCCACCTGTGTCGGAGGTGATCGTGACAGAGATCGGGTACGTCCCCTCCTGGACCCCGGCTGGTGGCGTCGCTGACACCTTGACCGTCGTCGTGCCGTCGGCGTCGACCGTCACGGTGTTCGCGTTGGCTGATGCATCGGGCGCCGCCGTCACGGTCCATCCTTGCGGGCCTTCGGCCGTGAAGGTGAACGTCTGCGACGTGGGGGTGTTGTTGGTAACCGTGAGGGTGTAGCTGAAGGCGGTGCCGGGCTCGCCGCGCAACGACGGGAAGTCGGCCTTCACGCCGACGCCGGAGTCGACCGTCGCTTGGACCTGCACGGCCAGGGTCACCGCGGCGTCACCGGTGCCGTCGGTCGCGATCACCTGTAGGGAGTAGGTGTTGGCCGCGGCATCGGGAGGAACGACGATCTCCGCGGTGACCTTGCCCGGTGCGTCGGGGGCAGCAGTGACGGCGTTGACCACGAAGCCCCCGCCCCGCAGGGTCGTCGTCCAGCCGGACGGCAACTGATCGACCTTCAGCTGGGCGACGGTCACTGCCGGCGCCGCCACCTGGAGGTCGAACTTCACCGTCGAGCCAGGAGTGGCCACCACCGATGGATACGGCGTCGACACGATCAGGTCCGCCGCTTGGGCATGGCCGACGGGATCGACCCACACCAGGCTCACGGCGGCGAGCGCGACCATCATGACCGATCGCAGGATCTTCCCCGGCGACCACCAACCTCGCTGCGATTCTGACATCGCCATCCTTCCGACTCGTCGACAGCCGGGATTGTCGTCGTGTCCGCTTCAGGAGCTGGTTGCGCCAACCTTGTGCTCAGGTAAAGCCGCGTAATCTCGCGGATGGAGACGAGAACGAAGGAGTCACTTATGCCGGTCACATCAGGGTTCAATCACGTCGCCACGTTGACTGCCGACATGGAGCGCACGGTGAAGTTCTACCGAGACGCTTTCGAGGCCGAGCTCGTGTTCGAGATGGACGCCAAGGGCGATCATCCGCGGATGTCGATCCTCGACCTCGGCGGTGGCGCGGCATTGAACGTGTTCGAAGTGCCTGGGGACGACATCATCGGGGAGCGCCGCCGTCAAGGCCACCGCGGGGCGATCGACCACTACGCACTCGCGGTGAGTTCGAAGCAGGAGCTGGAGAAGGTCGAGGGTCGACTCGTTGCCGCGGGTGCCGAGATCGGCGAGATCCAACGTCTGGGCGACATGTGGTCGCTGTTCTTCCGCGACCCCGATGGCATGGAGCTCGAGGTCTGTGCCGCCGTCGAGGGCGCCGGCGGTTGAGCGTCGACGACGTTGGGTACACCGGCGTGAAACAGGTATACGGAGGTACGAACCATGAGTGCTGAAATCAGTGATCATGCCGGTGCAGTCCACAGGCACGACTTCGCTCAACTAGTCCGCTGGGTCTTCATTGCTGCGATCGTCGCGGCGGTGGTCGCAGTCGCGATGGACAACAGAGGCGATGTTCCTCTTGGCTACGTGGTTGGCGACGCCCAAGCGCCGATCTGGATCGTCATCATCGCCGCAGCCCTTGCCGGCTTGGTGATCGGATGGTTGATCCGCCACCGCGCGGGCCACCGCGTCTGAGGTCTCACCGCGCAACGGCGTGGGGGTGACCACACCCGCGCACGGGTGGTCGCACCCTGGCAGGGGCCCGCTCCCATCGGCGAGGATCACCACATGGAATCGGCCGGGAACTGGTACGCGATCGTACTGAGGCGTAACCGCCGCGAGCTGGTCGGCATCGTGGTGCTCCTCGGTGTGCTCGGCGGGGTATCGCTGTTCGCGCTGGCCGGGGCCCGGCGCACGCAATCGTCGTATCAGCGATTTCTTCGGGCGTCACACGCATCGACGATGGCCATAGATCCCGGCCAGTACGACCCTGCAGTCAACGCAGCCATCGCTGGTCGGCCGGAAGTGGTGTCGTCGACCACTTACGTCGCGTTCTCCACCGGGCCACTCGTCGATGGTCGGCCCGACTTCGCCCAGGACTTCGAAACCCTTGGAACCTTTGACGGCCGGTTCTTCACGATGGATCGGTTCACGCCCACCGCGGGCCGGCTCCCCAACGTCGATCGCGACGACGAGATCGCCGTGAACGAAACAGCAGCAGACCTCTACGGCTACAAGGTCGGCCAGCATCTCGACCTCGGCACGTACTCCAACGAGCAGATCAGTGCCGACTCCTTCTTCGACGATCCGCCGCCGCCCAAGCTCCGCACACAGGCGACGATCGTCGGCATCGGCGTGTTCATCGACGAGGCGGTGCAGGACGACACCAACCGCACCCCGCTCGCGCTCGTGACTCCGGCGTTCTCGAACAAGGCCGCCGCATATGCGGGCTACGCCTGGCAAGGCCTCACCCTGCGCAACGGCGATGCCGACGTGGCGTCGGTGAAGGCCTGGTACGTGGCCCAGCTCGACCCCGGCTCGCCCCAGTTCTTCAGAGTTACTTCGGTCGACACGTTCCACGCCGAGCAGGCGGTGCGCCCGCTGTCGCTGGCGCTGGCGTTCTTCGGGGCCATCGCCGCTGCGGCGACCCTGGTGCTGGTGGGTCAGGCAGTCAACCGCCGGGTCCGCCAGGGTAGGCACGATCAAGAGGTGCTGCGCTCGTTGGGCGCGTCTCCATCTGAACTCGCGCTTGCCAGTCTCCTGGGCCCCGTCATCGCACTCGCGCTCGGTTCGATCGCCGCGGTTGTGCTGGCCTACGGCGCCTCACCATTCATGCCGGTCGGGGTGGTGCGCAGGGTCGAGACATCGCCTGGCCTCGACGCAGATTGGACGGTGCTCGGGCTTGGGGCAGCGGCTCTCTTCGTCACACTGGTCATCGCCATGACCATCTCGGGAGTGCTCGGGCTGCCCCACCGCCGGCGTCGGAAGAGCGTTGCTCATCGATCCCGCGTTGTCGGTGCGGCAACACGGGCGGGCATGCCGCCTTCGGCTGTCACCGGGCTGCGGCTCGCGTTCGAGCCGGGTGATGGCGCAACAGCCGTGCCCGTGAGGTCGGTGATGGTGGCCGGGACCGTGGCCATCATGACGGTGGTCGCCACCCTGACCTTCGGCGCAAGCTTCCACACACTGCTCGACACACCCAATCTGTACGGGTGGAATTGGGACTCGGCGATCTACGACCAATCCGGATACGGCAACCTGAATCTCGCGAAGGCGCACGAATCGCTCGATGGAAAGCCCGAGATCTCCGGTTGGTCGGGTGCGTTCTTCGGTGCCGACTCCATCGACGGACGCAACCTGCCGTTGCTCGGCATGGAAGTCGGCAGCGCGGTCAGGCCCCCGCTGCTGAGCGGTCGCATGATCGAGTCAGATGATGAGATCGTTCTCGGCACGGCGACCGCGCACGAACTGGGCAAGCATGTTGGCGACGATGTGCAGATCGGCGTCGGCACAGATCTCACGACGCTGCGAGTGGTCGGCACGGCAACCTTGCCGACGATCGGCATCTCTCACGGAGCCCATACGTCGCTCGGTGTCGGTGCGCTGGTAGTTCCCGATCTTGTGCCCGGGTTCGCACGTGACGCTCTCGGCAACGGCCCGCCGGGCACGCATGAAACGACGCTCGGACCGCCGGTGATCTTCGTGCGCTTCGCTCCCGGTGCGGACGGCCACAAGGCGGCGGCGCTGTTGTCGGACACGGCGTCGTCGATCGGCCAGTTCCCAGGCTCGGCGCAGGTCATCGGTGCTCAGCGCTCGGCGGAAATCGTCAACTCGAGCGATGTCGGGGGCGTACCCGCTCTCCTGGCGTTGGGTCTCGGCGCCGCAGCCGCCATCTCGTTGGCGATCGCCCTTGCGGCGTCAGTTCGTCGCCGGCACCGCGAGTTCGCGCTGCTGCAATCCTTGGGCTTCACCCGACGTCAGCTCGCAGCCAGCATCGCCTGGCAGGCCACCACCACCGTTGGCGTCGGTGTCGTGGTGGGCGTACCCGTGGGGGTCGTGCTCGGGCGAACACTGTGGACCGCCTTTGCCGATCAACTCGATGTGGTGCCGCAACCGTCGGTGCCGATCGTGTTGCTCCTTCTGGTGATTGCAGGGGCGCTGGCCATCGCCAACCTCGCCGCTGCGTTCCCAGCGCGGATGGCCCGCCGTGTGCAGCCCGCTGTGGTGCTTCACAGCGAGTGAGCTGGCGCCAGCCCAGCATCGCGCGTGTGTTCGACCTCGCGTCGTTAGACTTCGTCAGGCCTGCAAGGGAGGGTGTTGAGGGAACGACGCAAGACCACGACCTCCAACTTCGGCGTCAGCACGCGGGAGAGTCACGACGCGTCGCCGTTCTACGATCGTTTTCGCGCACCTGATCTCTCCGATGATCAGACCGTCCAATTGCCGGAACCGGTGGCGCAGCCATTCATCCATGGCGACGCTCGCCACATGGATCAGATCGCCGACGGCTCCGTCGCGCTAGTCGTGACATCGCCGCCGTACTTCGCCGGCAAGCAGTACGAAGAAGAGTTGGAACGCGAAGGTGTGCCGTCTTCGTACCTCGAATACCTGCAGATGCTCACCGATGTGTTCGCCGAGTGCGTACGCAAGCTCGAGCCTGGCGGACGAATTGCGGTCAACGTTGCCAACCTGGGTCGCAAGCCATATCGGAGCCTGTCTGCCGACGTCATTCGCATCCTCGAACACGACCTCGGTCTGCTTCTCCGTGGCGAGCTCATCTGGCAGAAGGGCGAGGGCGCCAGCGGTTCGTGCGCGTGGGGCTCGTTCCGCAGCGCGGCGAACCCAGTGCTGCGCGACATCAGTGAGCGCGTCATCGTCGCCAGCAAGGGCCGCTTCGATCGCGCTCGCTCGGCGAAGCAGCGTGAAGCCGACGGCCTTCCGTACGAGAGCACCGTGACGGCCGACGACTTCATGGCGTTGACCCTCGATGTGTGGTCGATTCCCCCCGAGAGCGCCAAGCGCGTCGGCCACCCTGCACCGTTTCCCGTCGAGCTACCTGAACAGCTCGTTCGCCTGTACACCTTCAAGAACGATCTCGTGCTCGATCCGTTCATGGGCAGCGGCTCCGCGCTGGTCGCGGCTGCTCGCCTTGGGCGTCGCTACGCCGGCTACGACTTGGACAAGAGCTATGTGGAGACGTCACGCCGGCGAGTTGCGGAGGTGCTTCCCATGAGCGGACCGGAGGATCATCGGAGCGGAGCCGCGGCGGATGGGAAAGCCGCGCAGAAGCTCGCCGAGCGAGTGCTGGAGGATGCCGGCTTCACGATCGCGGAACGTAACCGACGCATCAGCAAGACAGGCGTCACCGTCAACTTCGTTGCCACCGACGCTGAGGGAGCGACGTGGTACATCGACGTGTGCGGGGCCTTCACCAGCTATCGCGGTGGCCTGCTTCGTACCGACGCCGTTTGGAAGTCCTTGGGTCGCGCTTCTGCCCTGAAGGCTGCTCGTGGCGATGTACCGCTCGTCTTGCTCACGAGCCACCTGCCGCGGCAGCCGAGCGAGGGTGACACTGCCTTCCGCGCAGCGGGCCCCGATGCCTTCTTCGATGCCATCGAGATGCTGTCGGACGACAGCTTGGAACGGCTACGGCTCTACGCCAAAGGCGGCTTCACCACCAACCCGCAACCCGGTTTCTGGACACCGCAGGATCTCCGACCACCCGGCCTTGTCGACTAGTCAGCCCGCTTCGACGGTGGTCGACTCCACCAACTTGTCGACGACGCGCTGCTCGATCGGGTTCGCCCTGTACGGAGGCCCACAGTGCTTTGATCGCAGGCATGAGCCCGACTGTTCCCAGTAGGTCTCACGTTGAAACGCACATGCAACTCGAGGAGACGATCCTGTATCCGGCCGTCAAGAAACTCGTCGGCGAAGAGGACGAGGAGGAAGCCGAGATCGAGCACGGGCTGGCCCGTGAAGGTCTCGCCAAGATGATGAGCATGCTGACTGTGCCCGGGTTCGGTGCGGCAGTGGAAATGCTCAAGGGCGGCATCGAGCACCACGTCGAGGAAGAGGAGACCGAGATCCTGCCCGCGCTGAAAGAGTCCCTGCCCCGAGCCGAGTGGCTCGCCTTGGGCGACGCGATTGCGAAAGCCAAAGCCGAAGCCGGGCAACCAGTTGCATCGCCGAAGCCCCGCCGTTCGCAGAAGCGCAAAGCGACAGCACGGAGTCACTGACGAAGTCAGCAGGCCTCACCCGTGACATGGTCGACCTACCAGCCCATGTGCGCGTGAACAACAACACCACTCGTGCCAAGCCCACAGTCGTGAGATCAAGACGGCGGGTCGAGCCGCAGGCGTCCGTTCGAGCGTTCGTCGAGCGCCCGGGCCAGGTCGGCCCGGGCGACGAAGCCGATCACCCTTCTGGCCTGCACGGTCACGTCCTGGAGCACCTCCGGCGCGGCGTTGCGCGAGCTGAGCCGCATGGTTGCGCACCCGCCCGGGAAGACCTCGTACCACGTGAGGATGGTGTCTGCTCCGTCGACCGGGCCGCGCTCGAAGCGACGCGCTCCGGCGACGTCGGCGGCCGCCTCGGTCGCGCCGGTGATGTCACACGAATCGGCGAAGCGCAGGTCGATCGCCTTGGAGCCGGCGCGGTCGTGATTGACGGTGATCGTCGATCGCCCGTTGTTGACGGTCAGCAGCCCGAACGACCAACCCACGGGCAAGGCGGTCACACACGGGACGAGCGCTGCGGTGGGAACGGCCTGCGCCTGCAGCCACATCGGCTCCATCTCGTCGCAGAAGGCGGCGGCGTTCACCGGGGTGTGGGTGTTGTCGCTGATACCGGACAGCTGGGCCAAGTTGAGCGCGAGCAGGATGAGAACGATGGCCGTGACGAGCGCGGCCGTCAACCGCCGAAACCCCCACCGCTGCACCTTGATGGGCCGGGTTCGCTCGGGCAGCAGGCGGAGGAACTCGCCGTGGAGGTCGCGCCCTTCCGCTCGCAGCGCCCGGCGTAGTCCCGACGGGAGCGCCAGGCCGCGGGCCGCAGCAAACGCTTCCGACACCTCTTCGATCGTGAACTGCCGGAGTGCGCGGTCGTAGACCTGTTGCGCGCTCGAGCGCAGGGCGAGGCAGAGCATCATGTTGGCCAGGTCGACCGCCTGGCGCCATGGCGTCGGCCGGAGCTCGGCGAACGCGACGTCGATGAGCAGGATGCGGCCATCGCGAACCATGAGGTTGGCCGGCTTGATGTCGCGATGGGCGAGGCCGGCATCCCACAAGATCCGGATGAGATGGAGCGCCTCGTCGATG
>DATAJN010000399.1:0-1509 GCA_036262105.1 Ilumatobacteraceae bacterium | reverse complement strand
GATCAATCGCGGCGGCGAGAAGGTCGTGCCACTCGAGGTAGAAGAGGCGTTGTGCCACCACCCAGCGGTGGTCGAAGCCGCGGTGGTCGGCCTGCCCGACACCGAGTACGGCAGCATCGTCGTCGCTGCCGTCGTCACCAGCGAATCGATTGGTGTCGCAGTTCTCAGTCGCTTCGTCGAAGGATCGCTGGCCGACTACAAACGTCCCGCTCACATCGTCACGGTCGACCATCTCCCCCGCAACGAGAACGGCAAGGTGGTCAAAGGTGGTGTGCGCGAGCTGGTCGCGCTCATGCTGGGCGCGCGGCAGGGGCAGCAATGAACGCCGAGAACATCCGCCGCGTGGCGATCGACGTCTTCGCCCGGCAGGGCTACCACGGCGCGAGCCTCCGCCAGATCGCCAAGGCCAGCGAGCTGACCCTCGGCACGCTGTACCACTACTACCCCAGCAAGCAAGACCTGCTCGCCGAGTTGATGAGCGATGCACTGCAACCTCTGATCACGAGTGGCCACAAGGTGCGTGCCGACTTCGCCGGAGATCCCAGACGACAACTGTTCGAGGCCGTGCGGCGGTTCGTGCTCATCACACTCGACGATCCGCAACTGGCGATCATCGCTGACGTCGAGTTGCGTTCATTGACCGGCGGGAACGCCGCCAACGCCGTGGCCCTTCGTGACGAGTACGAGGGCATCATCCGGTCCATCGTCGCGGAGGGAGCAGAGTCGGGCGCCTTCCATCCGGGCGACGTGAAGATGGCGACGTTCGCGGTGCTAGCGATCTCCAACCAGCCCGCGTACTGGTTCAGCGAACGCGGTGACCTCACTCGCGACGAGATCGCCGAGGCTCAAGCCGACTTGGCAGTGCGCCTCGTCGGGTAGCGGCTTTCGCCTACGGCACGTCTCGCTGACGAAACGTTACGCAATCTCACAACCGACAGCGGCGGCGATGCTCGGAAGCCGATCCTGAGGACCCAAGCGCCGCATGGCACTGGGCGGGCGCACAGCCCGTTCCGCGTAGCCACGGAAGCGTACGTATCGTTCTGTGGCTACGCGGATGGACCGACGAGGCTTCATCGGGGTGCGATTTCGCCCCGGAATGCCGGAACCACCCATCGGTGGCGCTGGCATTCAGTACAGCCCGGGAACGAGCCGCTTGCGAGTTGCCGCGAAGTTGCGATAGTCCTCGCCCAGTGCACCGAGGAGAACGGCCTCTTCGGACTTCATTCGCCAGATGTAACCGGCGGTCGGGAGAGCGATACCGGCCACCAAGCCCAACCAGTTCGCCTGACCGGATGCGACGCGCAAGATGGTGCCAGCCGCGATGAGTACGAGGGCCGGAGCAACGGTGGCCGCGGTCGGCCCACCGATGTCGAGGCCCGGCAACCAGCGCGGGGCCCCGAGAGCCACAGCGAGACCGAGCCCCTGTGTCGCCTGGATGATCCAGTAGGTGAAGTTGTCCTGCTTGCTGCGTGTTCGCCGCCACGCTCCGGTTGCAAGCCGCACGGCGAC
>DATAJN010000398.1:0-3456 GCA_036262105.1 Ilumatobacteraceae bacterium | reverse complement strand
GCCGACAGAGCGGTCTCCAAGAAACCCTGGAAGAAGTCGCCGGCGGCGATCTCTCGGGTGCCATTCGGACCCTGGGCGATGTAGGTGGCCCCGAGGGCCAGCGTGGTAGCGGGAAGGTCGCTTGCCGGGTCGCTATGGGCGATCGAGCCACCAATGGTGCCTCGATGGCGAACCTGCGGATCGCCGACTTCGCCTGCGGCATGGGCAAGAAGCGGCACGTGCTCGGCCAGCACCGAGCTGTTCTCCAGGTCCATGTGGCGAGTCAGGGCGCCGATGGCGATGTGGTCGCCGGCGTCTCTGATGTACGACAGATCGCTGATGCGCCCGATGTCGATCAGCACGCTCGGCTGGGCGAGGCGCAGCTTCATGAGCGGCAGCAGGCTGTGTCCTCCGGCGAGGAACTTGGCATCGTCACCGTGCTCCCCGATGAGGCGGATGGCCTCTTCGGCGGAACCGGCACGGACGTAGTCGAAGGCGGCGGGAATCACGTGGTTGCTCCTCTATGACTTGACTGGTTCAGTTGCCGGCGGCGCAGGCCAGTACGGCCTTGACGATGTTGTGATATCCCGTGCAGCGGCACAGGTTGCCTTCCAGCCCGAGGCGGACTTCTCGCTCCGTCGGGTGCGGGTTCTCCTTCAACAGGCTGGTGGCGGCCATCACCATGCCGGGCGTGCAGTAACCGCACTGCAGGCCATGGTTCTCCATGAACGCCTTCTGCATGGGATGCATCTCGCCGTTCTGGGCCAAGCCCTCGATGGTCAAGATGTCTGCACCGTCGGCTTGCACGGCCAACACCGTGCAGCTCTTCACGGCCTCGCCGTTGAGATGCAGGCTGCAGGCGCCACACGACGACGTATCACAACCGACGTTGGTACCCGTGAGGCCGAGGGCTTCGCGCACGTAGTGGACGAGCAGCGTGCGCGGCTCGACCTCGCTTTCGTGAACCGTGCCATTGACGGTGACGTGGATCTTCACGATGTGATCCCCCCTTGGAATCGGCGACCATGATGGCGCCCGCCCAATCATGCCTCATCAGCTGTGGTCCGTCCACACGGGAGCGACCGACTCGGCTGCGACGTGGTTCGGCTAAACTTGTAGATCTCGCGTTCGTAGCTCAATGGATAGAGCATCTGACTTCGGATCAGACGGTTGGGGGTTCGAGTCCCTCCGGACGCACGGAAGAATCTGTGACTTGACCAGCGGGTGACGCGATGGCTTCTCCGAACGGGAGGCCATCGGCCACTTTCGGCCCCGTGTATCACGAACGGTGTTGCGCGCCGCGCTAGCCGACGCAGTCGAGGCCGGCGATCTTCGCCGCAGACCGTGGCGCGAGAAGTTGCTCGGTTGGAGCACGCCGGGGTTGGGTGACCGAGCGGGTTGGCACGGCCAAGACCATCCATCCCGCGCCCAAGTTGCCGTATGGCGAGGTCTTGCGGCAGTTGTTCGCCGACGCCGGTGGAGTGATCCCGATGCTCGATCGAGCATTCGGCGACAACCCGGCGGTCGGGACCGTTCGTTGCTGTCAGTCGACTTGCCAGCGATGCGCTTCGGCGATGAGTTGGCTCACGGCTGCCGCTGGCATTGGCCGGGCCAGATAGAAGCCTTGTGCCCGCTGACATCGGAGCCTCTTGAGATTGAGGAGCTGATCGTGGGTCTCGACGCCTTCGGCGGTCACCTCGAGGTCGAGGGCGGCCGCCATCGCAATGATTGCCGCGACGAGCGCTGTGTCATTGGTGTCGGCGCCAAGGCCGTCGACAAATGCCCGATCGACCTTGACCGCGTCGACCGGGAATTGCTTGAGGTAGCTGAGCGATGAGTAGCCCGTGCCGAAGTCGTCGATCGAGAGCCTGACTCCCAAACCCTTGAGCGCTGCAAGCGTCGCGCCGAAGAATTCGACGTCGTCCATGAACACGCTTTCCGTCAGCTCGAGGCACAGACTGCCGGGAGGAGCCCCCGTACTCTTCAGAACGTCGTGGACGACTCCGGCGATGTCGGGGACGAGCATCTGGCGCACCGAGAGATTGACGGACACAGTCATCGCTGGGTCGGTACGCCGCCATTGGACCAGCTGCTGACAGGCCTGCTCGAGCACATGCGCCCCGATGGGCACGATCAAACCGATCTCTTCGGCGACGGGAATGAATTCGGCCGGGAGGAGCAAACCACGGTGGGGGTGCTGCCAGCGCACCAGAGCCTCGGCGTCGACCATCGCCCCGGTCGTCAGGTCCACCACGGGCTGGTAGTAGACGAGGAATTCGCCGCGTTCGAGCGCCTGACGCAAGGCCGTACCGGTGGCGAAGCGTCGTTCGGCTTTGGATCGAAGGGCGGCGTCGAACAGTTCGATCCGCGAACGGCCACGCTGTTTCGCCCGATGCATCGCCGCGGCGGAGTCACGCAGCAGGCTTTCCGGCGTCGCCTCGCGATCGGCAAGGGCGATGCCGAGACTGGCGTTGGCTTTCAGCTCTTGGTCTCCGATCAGGAATGGCTGGCTGACCGCCTCGAGGATGCGTTCGGCGATCCGCTCGACCTCGAGGATCGTGACGTTGTCGCAGACGACCACGAACTCGTCTCCGCCGAACCGTGCCACGGAGTCGCCCGGCCGGATCGTCGACGAGATCAGCTCGGCAACGTGTCGCAGGAGCCCATCACCGGCCTCGTAACCCAACGATTCGTTGATGTATTGGAAATGGTCGATGTTGAGGAACACGACGCCGAGATGTGTGTTCCGCCGGCGTACACCGCCAAGGTTGTGGAGCAGACGATCGGTGATCAGCACCCTGTTGGGGAGGCCGGTCAACGTGTCATGCAACGCCTGTTGGCTCAGGGCTTCCTCCATCCGCTTGCGCTCGGAGATGTCTTGCATCTGGCCGAAGAAGTACAGGGGTTGTCCCGAGTCGTCGCGCACCAGCGTGACGTGACACGCCGCCCAGACCACCCCCCCATCCGGCCGGACGTAGCGTCGCTCGTCGGCATATGTATCGTGCCCTTCTGCAAGCCGAGCATTCACCATCTGGCCGAGCGGGATCTCGTCGGGATGGGTGTACTCGACCCATGGGTGCCCCAGCAACTCATCAGCCGTACGCCCGAGCAGTGATTCGACGGCGGCGTTCACCCGAATCGGGACTCCCCCGAGATCAACGATCACGGCACCGATCCCCGCCTGTTCGAACCCGACCTCGAAGCGTGCCTCGGCCGACCGCTGCACCTGCTCCGCCTCGACCCGTTCGGTTTCGTCCAGCAGCGTCGCAAGCACCCTGACGACGTCGCCGGCCTCGCTGACCTCAGGGGCAATGTTGAAACGAACCCGGCGTTCAACGGAGTCGGGGCGCACAATTCGGCAGGCGGTGTCGAAGGGAACACCACGCTTGACAGCCTTCTCCCACGCCTCGGCCACGGCTGGCCGGTCGTCGGGATGGGTGTACTCGACCCATGGGTGCCCCAGCAACTCATCAGCCG
>DATAJN010000397.1:0-9180 GCA_036262105.1 Ilumatobacteraceae bacterium | reverse complement strand
ACCGTCGGTGAGATCGTGCGCGGCAACGTGTTCACGCCGATCAACCTCATCGTCGGCATTCTGGCCGCACTCGTCATCGCCGCCGGCTCGCCGAAGGACGCTCTGTTCGGCGGTGTCATCGTCGCCAACAGCATCATCGGTGTCATCCAGGAACTGCGGGCGAAGCGCGTGCTCGACCAGCTCCGCGTGGTCAGCGCCCCGAGAGCGCACGCTGTGCGCGACGGACAAGTAGTCGAACTGCAGGTTCATGAGTTGGTGCTCGACGATGTGGTCGAGCTCCGCGCCGGTGCTCAGGTGGTGGCCGACGGCAAGGTGCTCACCTACGAGAACCTGGAGATCGACGAATCGTTGCTCACGGGCGAGGCCGACCCAGTGGTGGTCACCGACGGCGACGAGGTGCTCAGTGGAAGTGTCGTCGTCGCCGGCACGGGGCGAGTGGTGGTGACGAAGGTGGGCGCCGACAACTACGCGGCCAAGCTCGCCGAAGAGGCCCGCCGCTTCACGCTCGTGAACTCGCCGCTGCGCAACGACGTCAACCGCATCGTCCGCTGGGTGGGTTACACGATCATCCCGGTCGGCCTGCTGCTGGCCAGCAGTCAGTTCCTGCGCCGCAACGATGGTTGGCGAGAATCGATCATCAGCACGGTCGCCGGTTTGGTGGGCATGGTCCCGGAAGGACTGGTGCTGCTCACCAGTGTCGCCTTCGCCGTGGGCGTGGCGCGGCTCGCCAAGCAGCGCTGCCTCGTGCAGGAGCTACCGGCGATCGAGGTGCTGGCCAGGGTCGACACCCTCTGCGTCGACAAGACAGGCACCATCACCGAGGGATCGCTCGCTCTGGCCGACGTGGTTCCGCTCGATGGTTCCGACCGCACGAAGGTCGACACCGTGCTCGCCGCAATGGCCCAGCTCGACCCCGATCCGAACGCCACGTCTCGGGCGTTGGAGAAGGCATTCACCGAGCCGACGAAGTGGACGGCGACGGGACGAGTGCCGTTCTCGTCGGCGCGCAAGTGGAGCGCGATGACATTCGACGAACACGGCAGCTGGGTGCTCGGAGCCCCGGAGAACGTGCTGACGTCCGACTACTCCGGCGAGCTCCGCGAGCAGGTGGAGGCGCACGCGTCGTCGGGTCAACGGGTGCTGGTGCTCGTCGAATCAGATGGCGCGTTCACGGACGGCACCGACGCCAAGTTGCCTTCGTCGACACCGATGGCGCTGGTGCTGCTGGAAGACATCGTGCGCCACGATGCACCGGCAACGCTGAAGTACTTCGCCGACCAGGGCGTCACGGTGAAGGTGATCAGCGGCGACAACAACGTCACCGTCGGCGCCGTGGCGGAGCGCGCCGGCCTCGCCGGCTGGCAGGACAACATGAACGCCACCACGATGCCGCCTGACGACAGCGAGGAGTTCGCCGACGCGGTCGAACACAGCACGGTGTTCGGCCGCGTCACGCCACACCAGAAGCGGTCGATGGTGAGGGCGCTGCAGGGCAGAGGCCACATCGTGGCGATGACTGGCGACGGAGTGAACGACGTGCTCGCACTCAAGGACGCCGACTGCGGCATCGCGATGGCGTCGGGCAGCGAGGCAACGCGCAGTGTCGCCCAGTTGGTCTTGCTCGACTCCAACTTCGCGGCGATGCCCGCTGTGGTCAGCGAGGGGCGTCGAGTCATCAACAACATCGAGCGAGTGGCCAGCCTCTTCCTCGCCAAGACGACATACTCGGTGATCCTGTCGGTGCTCATCGGCGTCTTTGCCCTCGCCTATCCCCTGCGGCCCATCCACCTGTCGATCCTCAGTTGGTTCACCATCGGTCTGCCCGCTTTCTTCCTTGCCCTCGAGCCAAACGACCAGAAGGTCAGCCCAGGCTTCCTCAGCCGTGTCCTCGGCAGGTCGGTACCCGCAGGTGTCGTCATTGCCACCGTCACGATCAGCGTCTTCGCCATCGTGCAGCTCGACGAGGCGATCGATGCCGATCACGCTCGCACCGTCGCAGTTCTGGCCGCCGGATCCGTCGCCTTGATGAACCTCTACTTGGTGGCCCGGCCGATGAATCACTTGCGCGCCACGTTGGTGATCACCATGGTTGCCTGCTTCGCCCTGGCGTTCGTCCTGCCGTGGAGCCGCGACGTGTTCGACCTGCCGATCACCCAGGCATGGGCCTACGGCGTGAGCGCAGCGTTCATCGCCGCAGCCTGGCCGCTTCTCCAACTCGGAAGTCGTGTAGCCGAGCGATGGAACCGGCGATAGGGTCCGCGACGCGGCCTCCCCCGAACCACTGCTCGATCCTTTTCGTTCGGGAGGAATCATGTCGTTCCGCCGCCCACGCCTGCGCAGCCGCAGGCACATCGTCGACATCCAGTACGGCAACCAGCCGTGTTCGGTGTGGCTGCCCAACCCAGATGAACCATTGGTCATCGCCGACTTCGCCGATGCCGCCAACCTTGCCTCAGCCGTGGTCGACATGCCGATCGACAAGGAGGTGCTCGTGCTGCTCGACGAGCGCCGTCGCGTCACGGCGATGATCGCCGACCCACCGACCGAGCTCGGACTGTTCGTCGGATGGTGCGACGGTCCCGGGCTCGAGGAGCCGTTCTCGCAGACGATGACGATCTGTGTCACCGAGTGCGTTCGCGAGGCGCCGCCCGACGAAAGGGATCGCCTCGGCTACTTCGAGCTCCGCCGCATCCACATGCTGCAAGGCCTGCAACTGCTCGACGTGTTGATGGTCGACCACGAGCGCGTCCAGAGCCTGGCGATCGCCTGCGATGCCGACGCGGTTTGGTTCGAGGAGTTCGCTCCCATCGAGGCCGCTTAGCAGCTCACCGCTTACCATGGCCCGATGACCATCTCAGTCGTCACCGGCGCCAACAGCGGCATCGGCCGGGCCACCGCCATCTACCTCGCGCAACAAGGCCACGCTGTCTACGGCACCGTGCGCACCCTCGAGAAGGCAGCCAAGTTGCAGGCGATGGCCGCCGATGGCGGAGTCGAGATCAACCTCGTCGAGCTCGATGTCGCCGACGACGAGTCGGTGCGCACGGGCTTTGCGCACATACTCGACGAGACCGGTGGCCGCGTCGATGTGCTCGTCAACAACGCCGGCGTCGGTGGCAATGCGGTGGCCGAGGAATGCCCGCCGTCGACGTACCTCGACATCATGAACGTGAATCTTTGTGGTGCGGTCCGCTGCCTGCAACAGGTCTTGCCCGGCATGCGGGCCAGGCGCAGCGGTGCCATCGTCAACATCACGTCGATCGCTGGCCGCATCGCCGCGCTCGCCCAGTCTCCGTATGTCGCTTCCAAGTGGGCGTTGGAGGGATTGAGCGAGGGTCTCGCTCAGGAGTTGGCACCATTCGGGATCCGTGTGATCATCATCGAGCCCGGTGTCACGAAGAGCGCGATCTTCGCCAAGAACATCGACGCACCGAATCAGAGCGGCGCGTACGACACCCATTACCGACGGCTCTTCCAGTTCTACGCGGCCGGCCATGCACACGCCACCGATCCATTCGAGGTCGGTCGCGTCATCCACGACGCCATCACTTCCGACTCGCCGATGCTGCGTTACGCGGTGAGTTGGGGCGCTCCCGAGATCGTCGCCGGCCGCAAGCTGCTGTCGGACGAAGCGTGGGTGGCTCTCGGCGCGCCCGTCGACGACGCCGATTACTTCAGCGCGTTCGAATCAGCGTTCGGTCTCGATATCGCCCATCTCTGAGCGGAGATCACTCGGCGGGTCGATGCAGCACTGCCCAGGTGGGCGTGACGACAATTCCGTCGCCGTTGACCTCACCCTCGCCGTCGACGATCATCGAAAAGCCTTTCGGCTCGGTCGGCGGGAACAGCAGCACGACCAGCGGGTTGCGGACCACGTTCGTTCGGCTGGAATGCCCGGTCTCGCAGCGCAAGCCACCCTTGACGACAGACGGTGTCACCGCCAGAAGGTGAGGACGTTCCTCGCCAGTGGTCACGAGATAGCAGAACGGATACTCGGCGACCTTCTCGGACAGTTCCTCGAGCGCTACGGCGATGCTCACACCCGAGAGGCTACTTCGGCGACACGCCGGATGAGTCGTACACGCTGCAGGCCTTCGGGATCGTCAACAGCGGGTAAGGGTTCACCGCGGGGCCGCCCTTGGGGTGCACCTCGAAGTGCAAGTGGTAGTTGCCCGGGCCCGGGTCGCCAGTGTCACCCACGTAGCCGATCAACTGACCCATGATCACTTTGTCCCCCTGGTTCAATCCATCGGCGAACTTGGAGAGATGAGCGTAGAAGTAATACGTGTTCGTGCCATCCGACATCTGCAGCCTCCACGCATTTCCCGAGAGCGTCGCGTCGGAGTTGCCGTCGATCGTCTTCTTGGTCAACGTGCCATCGCCCACGGCGTAGATCTCCTGGCCGAGACTGGCCATGAGGTCGATCCCTTCGTGCGTGCGACCCCCCGAGCGTGGTTGACCGAAGCTGCTCTTGTCCAGTGAGCACTTCGGCGACGGATTCATGGGGAACATGATCGTTCCCGGCAGCGCCAAGAGTGCCACCCGCACCGCCGGCTTCAGCGCTGTGGCCGCGACTTCCAACCGCTCCACGCTCGGTGGGGCCGCGTGAACTTGGTCGTAGGCGACACCGACTCCCATCGTCAGCACGGCCACCAAGGCAGCAACACTTCGACGATGAGATCCGAGAGAGAACATGTAACGCGCTTCCGTGAGATGACTGTCACCTGTCCGCCAGTCAAAACAGTATCGACAAGATTGCGCGTGGTCTAGAGGCGAAGTTCCTCGGTCTAGGGACCAACAGCGAGATCGGTGTCGAGAATTGCTTGGTCCTCGGCGTTCTCGATCGGCACCGCCTTGGCCATTTCCCAGCTCTGAACTGCGCCTTTGTCGTCGCCCATCGCTTTCAGGGCACGGGCCCGGGCTTCATGTGCATACGCAAGATCGAAATCGGCGAGCCCGTGTTCCACGCACACCGACATGCACCGATCTGCATACCGCAGCGACAGTTCGGGCTGACCGGCGAGAAGTTGCACCTTGGCCAGCAACCACGCTCCGCGGGCGTCGTTGGCCGGAACACGACGCGCCGCTCGCGCCCAGTGATAGACCGATGCGTAGGCACGACGCAACATCTCCTCGTCGTTCTCGGCGTTGCGTTCCGCTTCGATCATCTCCCACGTGGAGTTGTTGCACTCGATTCCCTGCGTGCGGTGCCACTCGCCCGCAGCGTCGTCGACGATGCCGAGTTGCGCGGTGAGGGGCGGAAGCGACTCACCGGTCTCGATCACCGTCTTCAACCCATCGAGCACGTACACCCAACCGTCTTTGACGTTGGCCCACGTGAGCGGACTGAGGGCGAGGTCACCATGCTCGAGCCGCAGCCGCGTCAAGCCGTCGCCGACAGGCTCGACGAGCCACTCGACCCGACTGGGCGGCTCCTCCGACATCTTCACGTCGTACAGCACGTGCCACGTCATGACCAACCGCTTCGGCGGATCCATCTCCTCGATCGTTCCATCGACTGCCGGCCGGCCGTCTCCGAGCGATGTTCGATATGTCTCGCCACTCACCGGTGGCGAGTCGAAGGAAGTCCCGTGGAAGTAGCGACGCGTGTACGACGGTTCGATGATCGCATCCCACACCTGTTCGGGCGTGGCCTTGATGAAGATCTGGTAGACGTGCTTGGTGATGGCCATCGGGGCTCCTATACCGCCGCGCCGCGCTCGAGGTCGTGACGCAGATCAACCATCGCGCGGGTGAATGGTTGGGCGTACTTGCTGATCCAACGGTCGGCGATCTCGCCGATCGGGATCGGGTTGAGGTAGTGCTGCTTGGTGCGACCGACACGCTTGGTGCTGACGAGGTTGGCAGTCTCCAGCACCGCCAGGTGCTTCATCACACCGAACCTGGTCATCTCCGCAAAGCGGTCGCACAGCGCCTGCACCGTCTGGCCGTCGTGCTCGAACAGCGCATCGAGGATCGACCGTCGGGTCGGATCCGCCAGCGCTTTGAACACCTCGTCCATAGCGCGATTTTATGTGACTATTTGGTCACATGTCAAGTCCGTGTTGCCGAGATGAATCTTGATCGGATCAGTCGGGTATTGGGTAGTGTTGTGCCGCCTACTGTTACCTCATCAGCCACATCGAGCAAAGGAACTGTCATGACCGTCCGCCTCGGAGACACCGCTCCCGACTTCACCGCCGATACCACGCAGGGCGAGATCCACTTCCATGACTGGCTCGGTGATTCCTGGGGGGTGCTGTTCAGCCATCCAAAGGACTTCACGCCGGTGTGCACGACGGAACTCGGCTACGTCGCCAAGATCAAGCCCGAGTTCGACAAGCGCAACGTGAAGGTCGTCGGCCTGTCGGTCGACCCCGTCGAGAGCCACGTCAGGTGGGAAGAAGACATCGCCGAAACCCAGGGCACGCCCGTGAACTTCCCGATGATCGGCGACCCCGACCGCAAGGTCGCCGACCTCTACGACATGATCCACCCCAACGCCAGTGACACGATGACGGTGCGTTCGGTGTTCGTCATCGGCCCCGACAAGAAGGTCAAGCTCACGCTCACCTATCCGGCATCTACCGGTCGCAACTTCGAAGAGATCCTGCGCGTGATCGACAGTCTGCAGTTGACGGCGAAGTACAAAGTGGCCACGCCGGCCAACTGGACCGACGGCGACGACGTGATCATCGGCGGACCCGTTACCAACGAGGAAGCCGAGAAGCTCTTCCCGCAAGGCTGGAAGACCATCAAGCCGTACTTGCGCGTACTTCCCCAGCCGAACAAGTAAGCCGCTCGACCGGCTCCCAAAGAACCGTTGCCAGCAGCGTGGCTCCGATCAGGCCGCCGGCCAACGACAGGATCAGATCACCCATGGTGTCGCGGTACGCGCCGATCGACTCGTTCTTGTTGGCCTGGACGAACGCGAGATACTCACCTTCCTCCCACAAGATGTGGGTGATCGCTCCGTAACCCCACGCGAGCAGCGCCACGTTGAGCCGACCGAGTGGGCGATAGCGGGCGATGAAGCCGGCAACCATCACCCACGGGATCCAGTTCAAGAAGTGCATGAAGTCGTCCCACCAGTTGATGGTGTCGAACAGGTTGAAGGTGTTACCGGCGGAGTCGAGCATGAACGGCAAGACCACCACAAGATCGATGTGGTGGGGGTAGGGCTGCGGTCGACGGCCTCGCGCCAGCCAAACGATCGGCACGATCATCGCGGTGAGCGGGTACAGCAACAGCCGCCAACCCATGCCCTTGCCCTGGTACTGCGGAAGGTCTGAATACAACACGCCGTGCAACAGAAAAGCGACCAACAGCACCTTGACGACGATGTTCAGCCGCGACAGGTTTCGCATCGGATAGGAAGTCAACGTCGTTTGTCGCCCGGGCGGCGTAGCTCCTTGCGCAACACGAAGCGCAGCCCGCTCCACGTCTCGTCGATCGCGCAGACCTTGTTGTCGACCCAACCAGTCGGCAACAGTTCGGCGCGCAGTACGTCTTCGGTGATGTCAGTCGCCACACCGCTCGAGCGCTTCGGCCAGGCAACCCACACGCCACCGTCGGTTGCTGCGGCAGCGGTCAGCTTCGGCCAAGTGGCGATCAACTTCGCGCGCGACATGAAGAACGCGACGATGACGTCGACAGGAGCGAGCAACGACTTCTGCCAGACGGCGTCGCCGTAGTCGCCGAGCGTCGCCGTGAACCCCTCGGGGGGATCGACGACGACGAACACCGCATCGCCGACGATGCCGAGCTTCTTCGGCAATGGAGTGCCCGAGTATCCGGCACTCATGTCGTTGCTATCGCCTCGATGATGTCGACCTTTGTCGCCCGGCGAGCGGGGATGATCGCCGCCAGAACCCCGACGATGAACGACACCAGCAAGATGACGATCGTGCTGAGCACCGGAATGGAGAAGACAGTGACTCCTTCATCACGCAGCGAAAGCACCAACAGATAGCCGCTGAACAAGCCGAGGATCACCCCGAGAACGGCACCCAGCAAGCTGGTGATGACACTCTCCCAGCGGACCGTCGAGCGCACCTGGCCGCGGGTCATCCCGACGGCACGTAGCAGCGCGATCTCGTGTCGGCGTTCATAGACGGACAACAGCAAGGTGATGACGATGCCGACGGCGGCGATGATGATCGACAATGCCAACAAGCCGTAGATCAACGCCAGCAGGGTGTTGATCTGAGCTGCTTGATCGTCGATGTACTGATCGCGGGTCTGCAGCTCGCCGGTGCCGTACTGGGCGACCAATGGCTTGATAGCCGCCTCCGCCTGCGATGTGCTGATCCCCGGCGCGGTGTTGATGAACACCGAGAAATCGAAGTAACTCCCCGATGTGTTCGCATACAGGGCACGATTGACGACGTAGCTGCCGGCCAACTCGTCGGATGAGTACGTGCCGACGATCGTCAGCGGAACGTTGCCGAGCGCCGACAGGTCGACGGTGAGGACATCGCCGATCTTGAGGTGGTCGCTCGCGGCCTTCTTGTCGGACACCATGATCGACGAGGTCGACAGGTCGGCGTAGGAGCCGCTGGTGATGTGGAGGTCGAAGACCTTGCCGACCGTTGCCGGATCGACCAGCGTGACCTGTGCGTTCTTGGCGTCGACAGTGGCCAGCTTGACGCCGATGCCCGCAGCGGCATCTACCTCCGGAATGCCGTTGAGCTTGTCGGCGAGATCGGGGCTCAGGCCGCCGAACCCGGTGAAGTCGTCGGTCTTCACCACGAGGTCGCCGACGAACTGCTCGCTGAAGATCTCGCGAACCTGGGCCTTGAGCGTCGCAGCCAGCAATGCAACAGCGGTGACCAGCGCAACGCCGATCAGTACCGGGGCGGCAGCACGTGACGTGCGCTTCGGATTGCGTGCCGCGTTGCCCTGTGCCATGCGGCCGGTGACCTTGAACGTGGCGGCAACGGGTCGGCCGATCACCCTCGCCGCCACGAGCGCCAGCACCGGGCCGAGGATGAGCACACCGACAGAGACGAGCAGCACACCGAGACCTAGCAGGATGGTGCTCGCCCCGGCCAGAGTTGCAGCGATGCCGACACCACCTACCGCAGCGACGATCAAACCACCGATGATGCGCCCGCGACTGCTGCCGACATGCTCGACCGCTGAATCGCGCATTGCCGCCAATGGCGAGACTCGGCCGCC
>DATAJN010000396.1:0-8531 GCA_036262105.1 Ilumatobacteraceae bacterium | reverse complement strand
CATCGTCACCGCCAATGGCTGGGCACCGCCCATGCCGCCAAGACCAGCCGTCAGCGTGATCGTGCCGGCGAGCGTGCCGGAGAACTTCCGCCGAGAGATCTCGGCGAAGCACTCGTAGGTGCCTTGCAAGATCCCCTGCGTGCCGATGTAGATCCACGATCCGGCCGTCATCTGCCCGTACATCGTCAGGCCCATGGCTTCGAGGCGGCGGAACTCTTCCCAGTTGCCCCACTCGGGCACGAGGTTGGAGTTGGCGATCAGCACGCGTGGCGCCCATACGTGTGTGCGGAAGACGCCGACCGGCTTGCCCGACTGCACGAGCATGGTCTCGTCGTCGGCGAGTGTGGTCAACGTGCGAATGATCGCGTCGAACGCATCCCACGAGCGAGCCGCTCGACCGGTGCCTCCGTAGACGACGAGGTCGTCGGGACGCTCGGCAACTTCAGGGTCGAGGTTGTTCATCAACATCCGCATTGCAGCCTCTTGCTGCCAACCGCGGCAGGTCAGTGTGGATCCCCGAGGCGCCCGCACCGGTCGTGGTCCTGACATGGCTGTCTCCTTCTTCTCGTCGAAGATCAATCGAGCGGGCCAGTGACGCGCTCGACCGCGGCCAACAACTCACCGCTCATCACCAAGGCCTCGGCACGGCCGAGCTCGGGCGACAACCAGCGATCAGGTCCGGCGCCACCGACACCGGCGTCGCGCAACGCGGAGACTGCGGCGGAGGTAGCGGCAGCTGGTTGAAGCGGCAGGCGAAGATCGATGCCACGAGCCGCGCACACCAATTCACAGGCGAGGATCCGGCCCAAGTTGGCAACCGATCGGCGTAACTTGCGTGCCGCACCCCAACCCATGGAAACGTGGTCTTCCTGCATCGCCGAGGTCGGTAACGAGTCGACGCTGGCGGGCGACGCGAGGCGGCGGTTCTCGGCCACCATCGCCGCCTGTGTGTAGTGGGCGATCATCAGCCCCGAGTTGACCCCGGCATCTTCGGCAAGGAATGGCGGTAGTCCATGTGATCTCGATTGGTCGAGCATGCGATCGGTGCGTCGCTCGGCGATGGCGCCCATCTCGGCGGCAGCGATGGCCAGGAAGTCCCACGCGAACCCAACGGGTGCGCCGTGGAAGTGCCCGCACGACTCGACACGACCGTCGGGCAAGACGCTCGGGTTGTCGATTGCTGACCGAAGTTCCGTATCCGCGACCGATCGGGCAAAGGCGATCGTGTCGCGAGCCGCACCATTCACCTGCGGCGCGCAACGCAACGAGTACGCATCCTGCACCCGTGGATCGTTGGTGCGGTGGCTGGCGACGATGGTGCTTCCCGAGAGCAGCCGCCGCAGGTTCGCCGCCGACACGGTCTGGCCGTGATGCGGGCGAAGTGCCATGAGATCTGCAGCGAACGCCCGATCGGTGGCCATCAGCGCTTCCACGCTCATCGCCACTGCGATGTCGGCGGTGCGCGCCAGCATGTCGAGATCCGCCAGCGCGAGCACGAGCATGCCGAGCATGCCATCCGTTCCGTTGATCAGCGCCAGCCCTTCCTTGGCGCGCAACGTGACCGGGGCGATGCCCGCGGCGGCCATGGCGTCGGCGCACTCACCTTCGCCCATCAGAGCCAGCGCCACGTGGGCCAAGGGTGCGAGATCGCCGCTCGCCCCGAGCGACCCATGCTCGAGGACCGGGGGGATGATGTCGGCGTTGAGCAGAGCGAGGATGGTTTCGACGACGACTTCGCGCACACCGGAGAACCCCATGGAAAGGGTGCGCGCCCGCAGGAGCATCATTGCCCGGACGACCTCGGGTTCGACCCGCGGTCCCATGCCGGCGGCGTGGGACCGGATGAGGGCGCGCTGCAGCTCCTCGCGTCGCCCAGGCGGGATCACCGTGGTGGCCAGTGACCCAAAGCCGGTCGAGATCCCGTAGGTGGCTGCGTCGCTGGCGGCGAGGGCCTCGACGATCGAGGCACTGCGGCGGATCGCATCGCGCGCACCTTCCGACAACTCCACCCTGGCCCCGCCACGGGCGACAGCGACGACCTCTGCGGAGCTGATGCCGGAGGACCCGAGCGAGACGTCACTTGCCGTGATTTCCATCGGACGGTAGCTTCGCACGCTGGAGTCACCAGTGACCGACCTCGACCTCTTGCCCGCTACCCAACACAGGCGCATGCGATGGGCGAACGGGGGCGGATGGACCACCGAGATCATCGCCGAGCCGTCGAGCGGACATTGGGAGTGGCGGCTCAGCGTAGCCGACGTCGATGTTGCGGGGCCGTTCTCGTTGTTCCCGGGTGTCGATCGCAGCATCGCCTTGCTGCGCGGCGCTGGGTTCGCCCTGACCGTGGGCGGGCGCGACGAGGAGGTGATCGACCTTCCTCATCATCCATTCCAATTCGCCGGCGACGAGGTGACAACGTGCCGTCTGCTCGATGGCGCGGTCCAGGATCTCAACCTCATGACCACGCGGGGTTCGGGCCCCCGACGCCTCGACTTCATCCACATCCCACCGCTGTCGACGATCGACCTGAGCGGTGTCGACGTCTTGGTCGTTGTGGGCGGGCGCGCCCAGGTCGCCGGCCACGACCTCGGCTACCTCGACGCGATTCACCGCGCCCGCCCTGGACCCATCACCGTGAATTCGAGGCAAGATGGCGCTGTCGTCACTTCTGCGACGGCGCTCTCTCACGGGTAGCGTGCGGCTCATGGCTGGTTCGATCCTTGGCACCCGCGTGCTTCGCACTGAAGACCCTGAATTGCTGCTCGGCACGGGGCAGTACGTCGGCGACCTCGACCTCATCGACGTCGTGCACGCGGTCTTCGTGCGTTCCGAAATGGCTCACGCTGTCATCACCGGAATCGACACCTCCGCTGCTGTCGCGGCACCCGGTGTGGTCGCCGTGTGGACGGCTGCCGACCTCGGCGTGGGCCCCTTCCAGAGCATGGCCACCGTGCACGACGACTTCGCCCGGCCCGCGCTGGCCGGCGACCACGTCCGCTTCGTCGGCGAGGGCATCGCCGTCGTGCTCGCCGAGACGAACACGCAGGCTCGAGATGCCGCCGACCTGGTCGTCGTCGACTACGAGCCGCTGCCCGCGGCAGTCACCGCTGAAGAAGCCATGGCCGACGGCGCTCCTGTTCTGTTCGAGGGGCACGAAGACAACGTGGCAATGAGCACGACCGACCCCGTCAACGCCAACCTGTTCGGCGACGCCGACGTGATCGTGCGCGGCCGTTACATCAACCAGCGCATCGCCGTGGCGCCGATCGAGCCGCATGGTGCCGCGTCGGCGATCGGTGACGACGGTCGGCTGTTGATCTACGGCTCCACGCAGATGCCACATCTGCTTCTCGGTCTGATGGCCACAGCGCTTGGCATGGATACCGCCGACATCCGGGTGGTCACTCCGCTGGTGGGCGGCGGGTTCGGTGGCAAGGCCGGCATCTACCCCGAGCAAGTCGTCGTCGCCGCGGCAGCCAAGGGTCTGCAGCGACCCGTGTTGTGGGCCTCGACACGCAGCGAAGACATGGTCGCTCTGTCGCACAGCCGCGGCCAGATCCAGTACGTCGAACTGGGCTGCAAGCGCGACGGCACGTTCACCGGGCTTCGTGTGCGTCTCGTCGGCGACGGAGGCGCCTACCCGGGCATCGGCTGCTACCTGCCCGCCGGCACGCGACGCATGTCGAACGGCACCTACCGATTCACGGGCATTCAGTTCGACCTCGCCATAGCGACGACCAACACCACGCCGATGGGCGCGTACCGAGGTGCCGGGCGGCCAGAGGCCACGGCCCTGCTCGAACGCATCGTCAGCCAGGCAGCGATCGAGCTCGACATCGACCCGATCGAACTGCGTCGCCGCAACCTGCTGAGCGACGACGTCTTCCCGTTCACCACCTTGACCGGCATCACGTACGACAGCGGGGCCTACAGCACCCCGCTCGACGAGGCCGCGAGGCTCGCCGGCTACGACGATCTACGACGCGAGCAGGCTGCCCGCCGTGCCAGCGGCAACCGATCGCTGCTCGGCATCGGAGTGTCGGTGTACGTCGAGATCACCGCTGGGGGCGGCACCAGTGAATATGGCGCAGTGAAGGTGAACGACGACGGCTCGGTCACCGTCATGGCCGGTAGGTCGGCCCACGGGCAGGGTCACGAGACCGCGTTCGCCATGATCGTCAACGCTCAGACCGGCATTCCGATGGACAAGATCCACCTCATGGCCGTCGATACCGATGCTGTGCGCAGCGGTGGCGGTACGGGTGGCTCGCGGTCGCTGCAACTCGGCGGTTCGGCAGTGCTGCGGGCCACGGAGTCGTTGGTCGACAAAGCCAAGCACCTCGCCGCTCAGTTGCTGGAGGCCGACATCGGCGACATCGTCGTCGACACCACCACCGGCACCGTTGGCGTCGCCGGTGTGCCGACCAAGGCTCTCGACTGGGCAACACTCGCCGGCGCGGCAGCCGAGAACGACGGCGTGGATCATTCCGACGGCACGTTGGGCTTGGCAGCTCAACTCGACTTCCATCAAGGCGAAGCCACCTTTCCGTTCGGGGCGCACATTGCCGTGGTCGAGGTCGATCAAGACACGGGAAAGGTCACCCTGCTGCGCCACATCGCCGTCGACGACTGTGGCACGGTGGTCAACCCGCTGCTCGTCGAAGGTCAACAACACGGTGGTGTGGCCGCCGGAGTCAGCCAGACGATGTACGAGCAGGTGGTGTACGACGCCGACGGCAACCCGCTCACTGGCAACTTCATGGACTACGCGATCCCGTCTGCGGCCGAGTTCCCGAGCTTCGAGGTGCACAGCACCGAGACACCCACACCGCTGAACCCGCTGGGGGCCAAGGGCATCGGTGAGGCCAGCACGATCGGAAGCACTCCGGCGGTGCAGAACGCCATCATCGATGCGCTTGCCCATCTCGGCGTACGCCACATCGATCTCCCGTGCACCAGCGAGGCCGTGTGGCGGACAATTCGCGATGCCGAGGCCGGCACACTCGCTGATCCGTGGGTCGAACCGCCGGCCATCTTCGCCAAGCTGGCAGTCGGCCAGGAGGTCGACGAAGAAGGCCTCAGCGCAGCCGAAGGGATCTGACCGGGTCCGTGCCGGAGGGTGACACGATCAGACGGCTGGCCGCCAAGATCGGCCAGCGGTTCGCCGGGCAGCGATGCGAGCGGTGCGTCACGAGAGATCCACGACTCGTGGGCGTCGACTTGGCGGGGACCACGCTGGTGTCTGCCGATGCTGTCGGCAAGCACCTCTTCATCCGCTTCGACAACGGCTACACGTTGCACTCGCACTTGCGCATGAGCGGCTCGTGGACAGTGGGCCCGACTGCGGCCGAACCCGAGTGGCGGAGACGGATCGAGTTGTGGCTGGAGACCGGTCGGCTCACCGGTGTCGACCTTCCCGTGGTCGAACTGCTGGCCACGGCTCACGAGGATCAGGTCGTCGGCCACCTCGGCCCCGATCTTTGCGCGGTTGAGCTGCCCGATCTCGGCGAGGTCGTCGATCGGATGATCCGCCAACCCGACGTGGAGCTGGCTGCAGCTTTGTTGGATCAACGCAACGTCGCCGGGTTCGGCAACGTCTACGCGGTCGAAGTGCCGTTCATCGCAGGTGTCTCTCCCAGCCAACGCATCGCGACGATCGAGGGATTGGAGGCGCTGGTCGGGTTGGGCGCGGCGCTCATCCGTACCAGCGCCGAGCGGGGTCCGCAGAACACCACGGGTCGCCGGCTCAACACTGCTGACCACTGGGTCTACGCCCGTCGGGGACGACCATGCCCGTTGTGCGCCACCACCCTCGCCGGCTACGACGAACGACAGTCGCCGTGGGGACGTGTGTCGGTGTGGTGTCCGAACTGTCAACGCGTCGACACCGTGCGTTCGGTCGACAAGGCACGGCTCGACAAGCTGATGGCCTTGCATCCGGCCCGCCGGCAAGCCGCGTTCCCGCGCGCCTAGCGCGAGCGTAGGATCTCGAGGAGTTGTTGATCAGGAGGAGGTGCTCTTCATGCCAACCACAGTCCATCTCGGCTCGACGGGTGATGACGTCAAGCGTCTGCAGCGGGTGCTGGCCCGCTCGATGGTGATCTCGCCGTTCGGCCCCATCACGGGCGCCTTCGACGCAGCGCTGGATGCAGCCGTGCGCAGCTACCAATCGGCGGAGGGCCTCGTCGTCGACGGTATCGTCGGCCCGGTCACGTGGTCGCACCTTCCGCCGTACCGGGAAGCCAGTCCCAGGGTGCAGAGCGGTTCGACCGGTCCGATCGTGGCGTGGTTGCAGCAGGTGCTGGCCGGCAGCGCAATTGCCCCCGACTGGGCAGTGTATGCGGGCCCGATCGACGGGATCTTCGGGCCCGTGACGGACGCCTCGGTGCGCGATCTCCAATCAGTCAAGGGTGTGACCGTCGACGGCATCGTGGGCGATCAGACGTGGTTCGCCTGGCTGACTCCCGGCACCGCACAGCAACTCACGCTGGAAGCCGCGTGCGGCCTGCTCGACGGAATCGGCCCCTGACACGAAGGTGCATCGGCGGTTCCAGATCCACGCCGACGGCCACCACGAAAACCCGTTCTGACCAGCGCAGGGAAATGTATGCATAAGCGATCGCGAGTATGGGTACACCGTCAGCATGGAAATCATCCGACACGACGATGGCTCGCTGACCGTTGAAGTGGCACCCTCACGCCACTCGGGAGACGACGAGACCGACACTCCGGTGGATACCGGTGTCACGACGATGCTGTTGCATCCGGGTGAGGGTGGCTACAACGAAGCACTCACCGAATGGGACCTCCAGCAGAACCCGGACCGCGGTGTGGCCGTTTCGACCGCGTCCGGTCGCGAAGAGGCCATGGCGCTGGTGCACGCGGTCGCCGACGACCCGGCCCATGTGACCGAGGCCGTCGACTCGCTCGACGACCCCGAGGCGAGTGCCGAAGCGCTACGCCACGTGCTCGTCGGCGGCACTCCATCGGTGCAGGCATTCGCCGCAGAGGTTGCCGAGGCCGAGGGCGGCGAAGATCTTCCTCATCACCGGGTGACAAAGATCATCGGCGAGGTGCTCGCCGTGATCGACTCCCGGCCGTCCTGACCCTCAGGCACCGGCCAGCGCCACCGCATACTCATCGGCGAGTGCCACAGCAACTTGGCGGATGTCGCGCTGCGACCCTGCTTGTCCTCCCGGAACCAAGATGATGTGACCCAACGTGCGGCCGGCGTACGCAACGGCGATCGCCGCGCCCTGCGCCGGAAGCTCGAAACCATTCCGGCCCAAGCGCATCGATTCGCCGAACAGGGACCCCGAGCGAGGTATCTCTGGGACCGATGACGACTGTCCCGCTTCGAAGCGACAGTCGACCAGGTCCAGTGACTCCATCAACGCCTTGCGCACCGCGTCCCAGATCTCGTCGGGCCGAGCGCCGGCGGCGAGTTGGGCGGCGACTGCCTCCAACGCACGCGAACCGTGCAACCGGCGAGTCGAAGCAGCGATTGCCCGTCGACGCCATGCTCCCATTTCACTGACGATCACCCCGATGACCACGAGGAGGCCGACCGTGGCGGCGTCGCGACCCGAGCTGATGCGCAACGAGTAGAAGGGCCGGGTGTGGAAGAAGTTGTAGGCGAGCGCGGCCGTCACCGCTGTCGCCAGACCGGCGGCGCGGCCAGCCAGTGCCGCCACGACAACGATGCACGACAGGACCAGTGCAACATTGGCGACACCAAAGTCGTCGCGAACCCGCTCGAGTAGTCCGGCCGCGGCCAGAGCGACAGCGGGGCCGATAGCCAGGGCGATACGACCGGCTGGCTCCTCAGTCGTGTTCATACCAGACTTGATACTCGCACAAGTGAACCCCACCGTTCGCGGCCGCCGGGATCTTCACGGCCAACTGCGCGTTCTTCACGATTGCTTCACGGGATGCGATTGCTGAGCGGACCCGCCAGTACTCGCCCCGCGGCATGCCAACCGCACATGCCATGCACGCCGGCACCGGGTGGCGTCGACGCCGAGCACAGGAACAGCGACGGGTTCGGCGTCACGTACGGCCGCGTCGCGACCGTCGGGCGGAACGCCAGTTGCAGGCCGTTGTGCGCGCCGCCGGCGATGTCGCCACCTACGTAGTTGGCGTTGTATGCCTGCAGGTCTCGCGGCGCGGCAACGTGGCGGGCGAGCACCAGCTCGCCAAAGCCGGGGGCGAATCGCTCGATCTGGCGCTCGATCGCTTGCGTGGCATCACCCGTGTAGCCGTGTGGCACATGTGCGTATGCCCACAACGTGTGCTTGCCTTCCGGCGCCCGGCTCGGATCGAAGAGCGACTGTTGGACCGCGAGCACCAGAGGGCGGTCAGGCATGCGGCCGGCGGCGACGTCGCCCTCGGCGGCGACAAGCTCGGCGAGGGTACCGATCACGTGCACCGTGCCGGCACGTCGGCACGCCTCGTTGTCCCACGGCACGGCGGCATCGAGCGCGTAGTCGATCTTGAAAGCACCGGGGCCGTGGCGGAACCGACGCAACTGG
>DATAJN010000395.1:0-4129 GCA_036262105.1 Ilumatobacteraceae bacterium | reverse complement strand
GCGCGGCGAACGCTGTGGTCGACTTGCCGCAACCAGACTCGCCCACCAGACCGTATGCCTCGCCGGGTTGGACTGCGAACGAGACCCCGCGCAGCACCGGCCGGGCAATGCCGCGCACGGAATAGGCGACGTGAAGGTTCTGCACGTCCAGGGTTGGGCTTGGTGCGTCGATGGTCACCGGTCGTATACCGCCTGGATGGAATCGGCGATCAGATTGACCGCGATCACGAGCGACGTGATGGCCAGGGCAGGGAACAGGGTCGACCACCAGATGTTGTCGTTCATCAGCCGGTAATGGTCAGCAATCGACGAGCCCCAATCAGGGCTCCCTGTCGCGACTCCAACACCGAGGAAGGACAGGGATGCCACCGTGAAGATCGCATATCCAACCCGCACCGTGAACTCCACGACGATAGGGGCGCTCACGTTGGGCAGGATCTCCCTGAACATGATGAAGAGGCTTGATTCTCCACGGAGGCGCGCCGATGTGACGTAGTCGAGGTCCGCTTCCGCCAAGACTGCTGAGCGAACCGTGCGGGTGACGATCGGTGTGAACAGTGTTGCCACCACGCCGATGACCACCACCCGACTGGACCCGAAGATCACCAGCGCCAAGAGCCCGACCAGTACGACGGGAAGTGCAAGGAAGGTCTCGACGATTCGACTGAGGATCATGTCGACCACACCCCTGAAGTACCCCATCATGAGGCCGAGGATCGCGCCGGCGATGATGCTCAGCATTGCTGCCACCGGAGCGATCAACAAGACGTTGCGTGCGCCGGCAATGACTCTTGACAAGACGTCTCGTCCAATGATGTCGGTGCCGAACCAATGACTGCGGCGCGGTGAGAGGTTCTTCACATCGAGATCCCGCGCGGGATCTCGGGGGGCGAGTCGGCTGCCGAAGATGGCGCAAACCGTCCAGATGGCCACGATGAAGACGCCAATGATGAATCCGGCTTTGCGACGGAGTAAGTGCCAGTTTTCGCGGCGCGCGTTCTGGCGTTCGGTTCGGAACGTCTGTGTCTCCACGGGGTTCACGATGATCCCACCTGTAGTCGTACCCTCGGGTTGAGCCAGGCGATGATGATGTCGGCGGTGAGGGTGGCAAGCATGTAGATGGTGCCGACGATCAAGACGCACCCCTGGAGCAACGGCAGATCCTTGGCAGATACCGCGACGAAGATCTGTTGGCCGATGCCGCTGTAGTTGAACACCTTCTCGACCGCGATGATCCCCCCGAACAGGTAGCCGATCTGTACGGAGATGACGGTGATCGTCGGTGGTATCGCATTCCGAATGACGTGTCGGCGGATGAGTTGTCGATCGTTGAGGCCCTTCATTGTTGCTGTTCGGGCATAGTCCGACTCGAGTGCCTTGATCGACCCCGCTCGCATCATGCGAGCGATGTAGCCGAAGTAGACGATCGCCATCGAGAGTGCCGGAAGGATTAGGTACCGAACCTGCCCAATGAGTGAAGTGCCGCTGGGTATGGTCGAGATGACCGGCAGCCAATTGAGAAACACGCCGAACACGATCACCAGGAGAGCGCCGGTGACGAACTCAGGAATTGACGACGTGGCCAGTCCTGTCAACACGATCGCTCGGTCGAGTTTGCCGTCGCGCCGACGGGCGGCGGTGACGCCTGCCCAAATCGAGATCGGCACGGTGATGACGAGAGCGAATATCGCCAGCTTGGCTGAGCGAACGAGCGGCCCCCCCAACACGTTCAAGACGGGTCGCTCACTCTTGTACGACCTACCTAGATCAAAGTGAACAAGCCCTTTGATGTACCTGAAGTACTGAGTGAGTTGTGGGTCGTTCAGCTTCCACTTGAGATTGAATCGGTCGACGGCTTCCGGTAGGGCTGTGTTGCCGAGAACGCTCTTGGCGACGCTCTGCGGTAGGACGTTGACCATGAAGTAGACAGCTGTGACCAGTAGCCACAGTGTGACCAATGCCAGCAACAGGCGCTTCAGGATGTAGCGGGTCATGACCGCTCGAGGTCCTTGGTCTTGGACGGAAAGACGGGTTGGCAGTGATCGCTAGGCCGCCCCTTCCACCCATCAGGCCTTGGATGCCTTCGCAAGGAATATCTGGCCGAGCGCGCTCGTTTGCGCGCCGGACACCTTCTTCGACGTAGCGCTGAGGTAGTTGTAGAAGTAGGGGATGCAGACTGGAACGTCTTCGTTCATGATCTTCTGGATGTTCTTGGCAGCGGCCGCACGGCCGGCGTCATCGGCCTCGGGCGCAGCCTGGAAGGCCTCAAACGCTGTGTCGAGTTCCGCAGACGAGTATTGCGACGAGTTCCAGACCCCATGGGTCTTGATGGCCGCATTCAAGAACACGTCGGGCGTCGCGCGGTGCCCGTAGTCGACGATTCCGATCTCCGCAGCGCCCGAGCACGGCGGATCTTTGGGCTCGGCCGGGCACCAGTACTTGCCGTAGAACGACCCGTTGTCGACGACGCTGGCAGTGAGCTTGAATCCGGCGTCGGCGGCCTGGACGGCCACCAGCTGTGCGAGTTGCTTGATCTCTTGCAGATCGCCGGCGTACAGCGTTGCCTCGAGTCCGTTGGGGAACCCGGCGTCGGTGAGGAGGGACTTCGCCTTTGCGATGTCGCGGGTGCGCTGCGGCTGAGTCTTGTCGAAGTACGGGTAGATCGGAGCGATGACGTGATCATTGCCCAAGTCAGCCTTGCCATCGAACAGCGTCGAGATCAGCACGTCGCGGTCGAGGCTGAGGGCCAGGGCTTGGCGAACCTTCTTGTCGGCGAACTGGCCGGTGTCGCAGCGCATCCACAGCTGGCGGTGGGTTGCGGCGCGGAGCACGCTGACGTCGACGCTCGAGTCGCTGAACAGACTTGTGCCAGTCGACGCCTGGAACTGCATCACGACATCGACGTTGCCGCCTTGCAGCGCGGTGACCTGCGTGTCGGTGTCCGGGAAGAACTGGAACTCGACAGAGTCGAGCGGTGGTGGTCCACCCCAATAGTCGGGGTTCTTCTTGAACTTTGCGCTGGTGGTCGGGTCGAGGCTTTCCAGAATCCACGGACCCGTGCCGTCGGGGTTCTTGTCGAGTGTGTTCCCGAGGGCCCAGTCCTTCGGGGTGATGACCGTCTGCGCGTTGAACACCGAAACCAGGTACGGAAAGAGCCCAACCGCCTTATCAAGTTTGATGACAGCAGTGAGGGGGTCCGGAGCCGTGACCGAGCCCTTGGAGATGATTCCACCGAGGCCCGAGTTGCCTCCCTCGACCAGGCGGTCCATCGTCGCGGCGACGTCATCGGCAGTGAAGTCGCCGCCCTTTTGCCACTTGACTCCTTCACGGAGCTTGAACGTCCACTCGGTGGCGTCGGCGTTTGACGACCATTCCGTGGCGAGACCGGGGCCGATGTCGGAGTTGTCGCCGAGTGAGCACAAGAACTCGAAGCACTGGGCGACCAGCCCGTAGGCGACAAGGTCGTACATGCCGACTGGGTCAAATGGTCCTCCGGGAAGGTCCATCGCCACAATGAGGTTGCCCCCAGATGCCGCTGCCAGGGTCGTCTCGGAAGCCACGGTTGTGGGTGTTGCACCGGTGAGGGTGGTGTCGGCTCCCGGTGCTGTGGTGGCGCCGGTCGTGCTGGTGGTCTTCGCCTTGTCGCTGCCGCACGCTGCGATCAATGCGGTGATCGCCGGTAGAGCCAGCACGCCGGTGGCTAGTTGCCGGCGTGTGAGTCGGCCGTTCAGTTGCGAAGCGATCAAGCCGTCGACGGCGCGGTTCTCCACGTGATCCATAGGAAGTCTCCCCTGTAGCGGTACGGCCCATGAGGCCGGTTACGACAACGTAGTCGGCGACCCCATGTGGGTCAACGCCGAGATCGGAATTGACAGTACGACTGCACCGGGAATGAATCAGTCGACGAAGCGATCGACCGTCGTGTCCCGCCGTGCTGTGTGCCAGCGATGGCAACCGGCTTCGTGGAACCAACGCTCCGTCTGAACGCCATCTACGTTCGTGAACATCCACACGCGATCGAGATCGCGGTCGAAGTCGTCAACGAGCCGCGCCGGCGGCTCGGGTAGCTCGCCGCCGAAGCGGAACTCCTCGACAGGACGCGGGCCGCAATGAGGGCAGACGATGGTGA
>DATAJN010000394.1:0-7918 GCA_036262105.1 Ilumatobacteraceae bacterium | reverse complement strand
GCGGTAGTACACGCCGTACTCGGCAGTCGGAATCGAGCCGGCAACGTTGAACGAGCGAGAAGGCGCTAGACCCACCGCATCGAAGTCACCGGAGAAGGTGTCGATGTACTCCTGCAGCAAGGCCTGTGGGTTCTCTCCCGGAGTACGCACCAGGACCTGGAGAGCAACCTTGGCGGTGCCGTCGGTGATGGTGTCGACTCCGCTCGCCGAATCCTTCGAATCGGTCCAGCCGTCCGGCAGCTGGATGTACACCTGATGCCCGAGGTCGACAGCGCCCGTGGGAATCGTGAACGCCGTCGTGGTCGGCGGGTGGTAGGGAACCGTGTTGAGGGCATGGATCGTGGTGGTCGGGCGCGGGACGGTCGTAGGAGGTGCCTCGGTGGTGCCTGGGCTCTCGGTCGTATCCGGGCTCGTGTCGTCGGTGGCCACCGTGGCCGGGGCCTTGTCGTCGCGGCGCGTTGCGAGGAAGACACCAGTGCCGCCCAACCCAGCAGCAACGATGATCGCGGCAACGATCTTCGCGGTCTTCGCACCGTTGCGCGGCGGAGCCGGCGCCTGCCCTGCCCACGCCGGTTGCTGCGGCACGGGTGCCCCGGCAGGCGGACCGAAAGGAGGCTGCGGCACGTTGCTCATCTGATCCCGTCTCCCCGCTCGATTGACCGGCGTCGCTCACCCGAGATTACTGCATTGCGTTCACTGCCGACGCCTCGTTGATCGGCGAGAGCACTCGCACGAGCCGGTGCGAAGCCCTCCCCTGTTCGAGCAGATCGACTCCGAACCGAACGTTACTTTGGTCGACGTCGCTCTTGTCGCGGTGGCCTTCGAGAATGTGGTACAAACGCGCCGCGCCATCATCGGGGGGTGATGGGCGGTACGAGGAGATCGGGAATGAACGACTCGAAGTGGGTCCGCTATGCCGCGATCGGTGGCGTAGCTTTCGTGGTGTTGAACATCGTCGGCGCGGTCCTTTCCGGATCACCACCGGCAGCCAACGCCTCGGCAACCAAGATCGCCAACTACTACGCCGACAAGGGCAGTGGCCTCAAAGCAGCACTGTGGCTCGGTGGGCTCGGATCGGTCGGGCTGGTGTGGTGGTTCGGGTCGCTGTGGCGACGCATGAGCAGGGCCGAGGCCGGCGCTCACCGGCTGTCAGTGGTGTCGCTGATCGGCCTCGGCCTCGGTGGTGCGCTCTTCATGGCGTCGGCCTCGGTCAACGCCGCGATCGCGCTCCACCCGGCCGACGTCGGCGAGGGCGCACGGGTCTTTTACACGCTGAGCATCGTGCTGCTCTCGGCGTCGGGCTTCGGCCTGGCCATCCACCTGCTCGCCACCAACATTCTGGGTCTTCGCGCCAAGATGTTCCCGACGTGGCTGGCCTGGTTGGGTGTCGTGTCCGGGTTGGCGTTTCTGGTCTCGGCCGTTCTCGGATCAGCGACTGACAGCCCCTCGGGAATGGCAGCCGGGTTCGTCGGTTTCATCGGCTGGTCGGTGTGGCTCCTCGGGGTGAGCTTCATCATTTGGAGCGAGACACCAGAGGCCGCTGGCTAGATCGTCGCCGACCGGTCGGCCACCGACCCTGTGGAGTGCTTCGGGCCCACGTGGGTGCCGTGAAACACTCCACAGGGGGTTCAGTGGTCGCTGACCAGCCAGCGGAGGATGTTGCGGGTCACCTGCTGCACGAGCGGATCGCGGTCGAGGCCGTAGCACCAGTCGGTCGTCCCGGCGTTGAGCACTCTGCCCTTGCCCTTCGAGAACGTGCCGATCACGGCGTGGTTGTGGGCGATGCGGGCGATGTTCTCGGGCGACGGCGACCCGAACAGCGCGGTGGCAACACCTTCGAGATCGCCGGGAGGATCGGTACTGGCCCACAAGGCCTTCGGCACCTCGCTGGTTGTCGCCGTGATCGACAGCAGACGCGCAGGTGCAGTCGCCAGCACCTCGAGGCCGGCGGGTGTGCCATCGGCGTAGGTCGGCACGGGGTCACCGTTGACCATCGTCAGCTCGCAGCCGTCGACCTCGTAGCCGACGATCCGCGATGGTCCGCCGAGCACATCGCCGTAGCGAAGATCCGTTCCGGCGAAGATCGGATGGTCGGGTCGATGGATGTTGTAGCCGCCGGAGCTGCGCGGCGTCGCCTGGCCAACTCGCGCGTATCCGCCGCGTGTGAAGCTGAGACCGATCGTTTGCGCCTCGGGTCGGGCGATGGCGGGCAGCGACCAGATCGATGTGAGCAGATGGCTGTCGGCCGTGCCGGCGACCGGATCTTCAGTAGCGGCGCGGCCCTTGTAGGCGACCATCGTCCGCCCGTCGTCCTCGTACCGCACTTGCCAGAAGCAGGTGTCGCCCGAAAAGATCGCCCATGAGCCCCCACCTTCTACGAATGCATCGGCGCGGTCGCGCATCGCCCACGACCAGTACTCGTCGTGGCCGATGCTCAGCATCAGCTTCTGGCCGTCGAGCACCTCGGGGTGGAACTCGAGATCGGAGTTGATCGCGTACTGAAGCACGATTCCCTCGGCCTCGGCCCATTGGACGAAGCGCCGTTCCCAGTTGTGCCAGCCCGCCGACGCGCACCACAGCGGGTAGTCGAAGTCGGCGAGGTACTGCTGCAGTTGCTCATGCTCCTCATCGGGTTCGTCGGGAAGGCTGGCGACGCGTCCGTCGTACGGCGCGGCATCGGGCGCGGCCGGCCTGCGCAGGTAACCGCGCTCCAACGGCCGGTCGAACGACACCTTCACCGCATCGCTGTACAAGCAGCGACCGCCCCACTGGTTGTAGGCGTTGTACGTGTTGGTTGCCAACACGAGAATGGCGTCGGCTGTTGAGTTGGGAGCCGGTCGAACCACGAAGAAGGCCTCGGCCCTGGCCACCTCGCCGACCGCTCCCTCGGCCTGCATCGTCACCTCGTAGAACCCAGACGGCCACGCAGGATCCACCGTGACGGAGAAGGCAACGGGCCAGCCGCAACCGGTGGCGTAGGCGTCGTCGGAGAACGGATGCTCGCCGACGCTGATCCCCGCGCGTTGCCACATCTCCACCCGTTCACGACCAATTCTCACCACCGACGCCGTGATGGTCGGCACACGGCTGCTGCAGCGAACGTCGACGATGTCGCCCGCCTGGTAGCTCTGTCGATCGGCATACCCCTCGACGAGTGGCCATCTGGTGAAGTGACGGTTCAAGATCGCTTACCTTTCTTCGGAATGCGGGAAGGACCGGGAGTTGTCTCCCGAACGACGAGTGCGACCGCCATGTGCTGCGAGCGTGGCAACTTGCCGCGGTCGCGAGTCGCAAGGAGGAAGTCGACGCAGTGACGACCCAATTCGTCGGATCGCTGCGACACCGTGGTGAGGCGTGGGTTGGAGATGCTTGCGAACGGGATGTCGTCGAACCCGACGATGCCGATGTCGACTGGGATCGTCAGACCTTCGGCGCGTAGTTCGTCCATGAGGATGAGGGCGGTCTTGTCGTCGTAGCACACGACGACATCCGGCCGGCCGCGCAGGATCTCCGCGGCCACCACTTGAAGGCCTCCGGAATCGAGGTCGTCGGCCCGATGCACAACGGGTTCGGGGCGGCCACGATCGGCGAGGGCGGACACCAGTGCGTCGCGGCGGATCATCTGGTTGGCGCCTGACGAGCCGCTGACGTAGGCGACAGTGCCGTATCCCCGCTCGATCAAGTGGTCGACAACTTGGTTCATCCCATCGCGATCGTCGGGGCGCAGGCATCCGCGCGGCAGGTCGAGATCGGCGCCGGGGGACGGCACGTGGTCGGACCCGATGAACAGCACAGGACTCGGCGACAACAGCCGCTTCACCTCGGCCTGCGACAGCACGCTGCCCATCACGGCGACTCCGGCGACGCGGTGCGCGGCAAACTCGCGCAGCGCCCGTTGCTCGGTGGCCGCGTTGCGAAAGCCGTTCGACAGAATGACGGAGTAACCCTGTTCGGCGGCCCGCTGCTGGAAGCCGGTGACGACCTGGCCGTGGATGGGATCGGTCACATCGGGCGTCATCAAGCCGAACGTGGCGCTCGATTGCAGCACCAGGCTCCTGGCGGTGACGTTGGGGACATACTTCAGCACGTCAGCGATCTGGCGGACGCGCAACTGCGTGGCCGCGCTGATCTGCGGATCACCGCTGAGGGCGCGGCTCACCGTCGCAACGCTCACCGAGGCCCGCTGAGCCACGTCGACCAGGGTCACCCGCCGCTGGGTCATCAGTGATCTGCAGCTCTAGTGCACATGGCGTTCCACCGCCACCTGGAAACGCTTGGCGACCTGCTCGATGTCGGAGGCCGTGGAGCGCACGTTGAGCCCGAACGCCGAACCGATGCCTGCGTCGACGACTCCGACACCGAGGGTGATCGACCGGGCGAGCAACGCATCGGTAGCGGGGAGTAAGCCGGGATCAGCAACGTAGTCGGCAACGGAACGAGCGAAGCCCGACACGATTCGCCGACTGCGTAGGTGCTCCATGTTGGCGTAGACGTGCCAGCCGGAGTTGGCGAGCGTCTTGGTGCCGAGCTCGGCCGCGACCGCAGCCGCGCCGGCCGCGTCAGGCAGGATCACGACGAGATGGGTGGCGACATCACCTGCGGGATCGGCCAGGCGGCGGAAGCTCACGCCCGGGATGCTTTCGATGGTTGCGCGAAGCGCGGCCTTGTTGCCGCGCAGTGTCGTGAGGATGTAGTCGAGCTTGTCGAGTTGCACGTTGAGAACCGCACCCGAGAGCTCGGTCATGCGCAGGTTGAGCCCGAGGAACGGTCGCTGACCGATCTCGGTGCCGTGCCGCAGCGGAAGGTGGCCCTGATCGTGAAGTGCGAAGCAACGCTCGTAGAGGTCGGACGAGTCGGTGACGAGCATGCCACCGTCGCCGCAGGTGATGGTCTTGTAGATGTTGAAGCTGTAGGCCCCGCCGATGCCGATCGAACCAAGCCGGCGCCCGTGGTAGCTGCCACCGAACGCCTGGGCGGCGTCTTCGATGATCACGATGCCGTGGCGGCGGGCGACGTCGCCGAGCGCATCGAGGTTGCACGGCGCGCCGAGCATGTGCACGGCGAGGATGGCCTTGGTCTTGCCGGTTATCCGCGCCTCGACATCGACTGGATCGAGGTTGAACGTGTCGTCGACCTCGGCAAGCACCGGCTTGGCACCGGCGTAGATGATGGCCGACATCGATGCGACGAACGTGAAGCCGGGCACGATGACCTCGTCGCCGGGCCCGATGTCGAGCGCTGAGAGCAGCGCCCAGATCGCGCTCGTGCCGGAGTTGACGGCCACGGCGTGGCCGACGCCGACCAGCGCGGCGATGCGTTGCTCGAGGGTGAGCACCTCCGCACCGAACTCAGGATCGTCGTCGGGCCCGTAGCGTCCGAGGTAGCCGCTGCGCAGCACTCGAGCGACCGCTTCAACTTCGCGCTCGTCGATCAGATCGTTTCCCGGGCCTGGCATACGTCCTCCTTGTTCAGTGTCAGAAATCTACCGCAAACGTTTACGGAACTCCTCTCGCGCGCCGACATCACGTGCTCCCCACCAGGCCTTCCGGGTGGTGGCACGCCACGAATCGAGCCGTTGCGGTCGGTGCCAACGGCGGTACGTCACTGGCGCACATCTCGTCGGCCTTCCAGCACCGCGTGCGGAATCGACAACCTGATGGCGGGTCGATCGGGCTGGGCACATCGCCTTCCAGAAGGATCCGCCGCCGCTGGCGCTCGGCAGTCGGGTCGGGAATGGGCACCGCCGACAGGAGAGCCTTCGTGTACGGGTGTGATGGGTTGTCGTAGATCTCGCCTGCAGGGCCGGTCTCGACGATCCTGCCCATGTACATCACGGCCAGTCGGTCGGCGATGTGGCGCACCACGGACAGATCGTGGGCGATGAAGAGATAGGCGACACCGAGCTCGTCGCGAAGGTCCATGAGCAGATTGAGGATGGATGCCTGCACGCTGACATCGAGTGCCGAAACCGGCTCGTCGAGGACCAGTACTTCCGGATCCAGCGCGAGGGCGCGGGCGATGCCGATTCGCTGCCGCTGCCCCCCGGAGAACTCGTGCGGGTAACGCCGGGCATACGACTGATCAAGGCCGACCATCTCCAGCAGTTGGTTGACCCGCGCCGAACGGTTCGGTCGACCGTGCACCACCAACGGCTCGGCGATGATCTCATGGATCGACAGACCCGGGTTCAACGAGGCGTAAGGATCCTGGAACACCATCTGCATCCGTTGACGAGCCGAGCGCATGGCCTTGATGTCGAGACCACTGAGCTCCAGATCGCCAAGGGCGATGGTGCCACCGCTCGGCTCTTCGAGACGCAGCAACAACCTCGCCGTGGTGCTCTTCCCGCAGCCGGATTCTCCAACGAGACCGAGCGTCTCACCGGGCCGCAGGTCGAGGTCGATGCCCGACACTGCGTCGACCGACTGCAGCCTCCTACGCCCACGCGACTTGAGGCGGAACTGTTTGGCCAGACCGCGCACGACGAGCAACGGGGCAGCATCTGCAAGGTGATCATGATCGTTCGTTGCCGCAGGCAAGCGCTCGAGCGGCCCGGTCTGAGGGTGGTGGCAGCTGACCCGATGCTCGAACCCGATCTCCACCAGCGGCGGCTGGCCAGCGCACGACTCGTCGGCATGGTCGCATCGCGGTACGAAGGCACACGCTGTGCTGAGCGCGATCATCGATGGAGGAACTCCGCGGATTGGTTGGAGCCGAGAGCCGACATCGTCGAGGCGCGGTATCGACGCCAGCAGCCCGCGGGTGTAGGGCATCGACGGTCGGCTGAACACGTCGAGGGTCGAACCGTGCTCGGCGACGAGCCCGGCATACATCACCATCACCTGGTCGGCCACGCCTGAAACCACTCCAAGGTCGTGCGTGATGAGGATCATCGCGGCTCCGGTCTCGGTCCGCACGGTCGCCAGCAGCTCGAGGAGTTGGGCCTGCACGGTGACGTCGAGGGCCGTGGTCGGTTCGTCGGCAACGATCACCTCGGGTTGGTTGGCCACGGCCATCGCCACCATCACCCGTTGCCGCATGCCACCGGACAGTTGGTGCGGGTACTGCCGAGCCACCGCGGCCGGTTTCGGCAGCCCCACGAGATCGATCAGTTCCTCGGCACGCCGCCACGCCGCGGAGCGGCTGACCTTCTGATGGAGGCGCACCGCCTCCGCCACCTGCCAACCGACCGAGTACATCGGGTTGAGCGCAGTCATCGGATCCTGGAACACCATCGCCAACTGATTCCCACGCAGGTTGCGAAGCGAGCTGCGAGAACGGCCGAGAAGCTCCTCGCCGCGGTATCGGATCGAACCGGTGGCCGTGGCATTGCGCGGCAGCAAGCCCATGATCGCCAACGCGGTCATGGACTTGCCGGAGCCGGACTCGCCGACGATCCCGAGAACCTCACCGGGCGCGATCGAAAAGGAGATGCCGCGGACTGCCTCGACGACTCCGTCCTCGGTCGGAATGCGCACGGCGAGGTCGGCCACCTCGAGCACTGCTCGGGGTGGCCGACCGTCGGCCACGTCTGAAGGCGAGCCGGTGGTGCTCACGATCGACGGGACGTTCGCCATGGGGTCAGCCTTTCACTCCCACGGTGTTGTAGTTCACGTTGTCCATGGCCTGGCTGTACACGTAGCCGGTGACGCGCGACGACACGAAGTCGAACCGGGCGGGCACGAGCAACGGTGCCCACGGGGCAGCCTCGGTCATCACCTTCTGGTCGAGATCGAGATAGGCCTTCGACCGGTCAGCACCCTGCAACGCAGCGACCGCCTCGTAACTGGGGATGAACGACTTGTCGTTGAAGCGGGCGTAGCTGCCACCGAACTCCGGCTTGCCGGGATCGAGCAGCAGGTTCAAGAACGCCTGTCCGTCGGGGAAGTCCATCGAGAACGTCACGATTCCCATCGGC
>DATAJN010000393.1:0-3488 GCA_036262105.1 Ilumatobacteraceae bacterium | reverse complement strand
TAGGCCATCGGCTGGTACTCGGGAGCACTCACATCGAACTCGCGGTATCGCATCATCCCGGAACCGGCTGGGATCAGCTTGCCGATGATGATGTTCTCCTTGAGACCGATGAGGTTGTCGCCCTTGCCGTCGATCGCCGCCTCGGTGAGCACTCGCGTGGTCTCCTGGAACGAAGCCGCGGACAGCCACGACTCGGTGGCCAGCGAGGCCTTGGTGATGCCCATGAGCTCGGGCCGGCCCTCAGCCGGCTTCTTGCTCTCCTCGACCATTCGCCGGTTCGTGTCGCGGAACACCTTGGCATCGGCACGCTCGCCGGGCAGGAACGAGGTGTCGCCCGGCTCCTGCACGCCGATTCGGCGAGTCATCTGACGCACGATCAGCTCGATGTGCTTGTCGCTGATCGACACACCCTGGTCGCGGTACACCTTCTGCACCTCTTCGACGAGGTACGTCTGCGTCTCGCGGATGCCCTTGATCTCCATGATCTCCTTCGGGTCGAAGGGACCGTCGGTGATCGGGTCGCCGGCCTTGATGTCTTGACCGTCGGTGACGATGGCCCGGCTGCCCGTGGGCAACACGACCTGGTGCTCTTCACCCTGATCGTCGATGACGGTGACCGGGATGCCCTTGCCCTCGTCGTCGCCGATGCGTACGACGCCGCTGGCCCTGGCCAGTCGGGCCGAGCCACGAGGCGTGCGGGCCTCGAACAGTTCGACGACGCGTGGCAGACCGCCGGCGATGTCTTTGCCGGCCACACCACCGGTGTGGAAGGTACGCATGGTCAGCTGCGTACCGGGCTCACCGATCGACTGGGCCGCGATGACACCAACGGCCTCACCGAGCTCGATCGACTTGCCGGTGGCGAGTGACCGCCCGTAGCACAGCGCGCACACGCCGAGCTCGGCATCGCACGTGAGCACGGAACGAATGCGGACTCGGTTGACCTTCGGGTCGTCGCGCAGCGCGGCCATCTCGATGTCGCCGATGATGGTGTTGCGGGCGATCGTCGAACCATCGCTGAGGGTGACGTCCTGCGACAGGGCGCGACCGAACAACTTGGTCTCGAGATATGCCCGCTTGCTGGCGGTGTCGGGAGCAACATGCTCGAGCCACAAACCGAGGCTGGTGCCACAGTCGGGCTCACGCACGATGAGCTCCTGGGCGACGTCCACCAGACGACGGGTGAGGTACCCGGAGTCGGCGGTACGCAGCGCGGTGTCGACCAGACCCTTGCGGGCGCCAGGGGTGGCGATGAAGTACTCGAGGGTTTCGAGGCCTTCACGGAAGTTCTTCTTGATGGGGCGCGGGATCATGTCGCCACGAGGGTTGGCCACGAGGCCGCGCATTCCGGCGATCTGACGCATCTGAGTCATGTTGCCGCGGGCACCCGAACCGACCATCATGTCGATCGGGTTGAACCGCTGCGCCTTGAATTCGAGCTCCATCGCCTTCTGAACCTCGGCGGTGGCGTCGGTCCAGATGCGAACTTCCTGCTGGCGGCGCTCGCCGTCGGTGATGATGCCGCGGCGGAACTGGTTCTCGACCTTGTCGGCGCGAGCCTCGTACTCGTCGAGCAGTGCCTTCTTCGCCTTCGGGGTCTTGACGTCGTCGATCGACACGGTCAGGCCACTCTGCGACGCGTAGCGGTAGCAGACGTTCTTGAGCGCATCGAGAGCCGCAGCAACTGCCGACTTGTGGTAGTGGTCGCTGAGTCGCTCGACGATCACACCCATTTCCTTCTTCTTGACCAGATGGTCGATGTGACCGAAGCGCATGGTGTAGTCGGCGGGCAGTGCCTCTTCGAACAGCAGCCGACCGGCGGTCGTCTCGAAGGTATCGGCCGGGCGGCCGGCAATCGAGGGACGACGAAGTGTGATCGGCGAATGCAGGTTCAACGTTCCTTCGTCGAGGGCGCGCAGCACCTCCCACGTGTGGCGGAACACTCGGCCGCTGCCGAGTGCGCCTTCGAGGATCTCGCTGAGGTAGTAGCCGCCGATGATCAGGTCCTGTGAGGGTGTGACGATCGGGCGGCCGGACGCCGGCGACAAGATGTTGTTGGCGCTGAGCATCAGCACGCGGGCCTCGGCCTGGGCCTCGGCCGACAGTGGCACGTGGATGGCCATCTGGTCACCGTCGAAGTCGGCGTTGAACGCCGTGCAGACCAAGGGGTGGATCTGCAGTGCCTTGCCCTCGACCAGTACCGGCTCGAAGGCCTGGATGCCCAGACGGTGAAGCGTTGGTGCACGGTTGAGGAGCACCGGGTGCTCCTTGATGACGTCTTCGAGCACGTCCCACACTTGCGGGCGACGGCGCTCGACCATGCGCTTGGCCGACTTGATGTTCTGCGAAAGCTCCAGATCGACCAGGCGCTTCATGACGAACGGCTTGAACAGCTCGAGCGCCATCAGCTTGGGAAGACCGCATTGGTGCAACTTCAGCGTCGGGCCGGCAACGATCACCGAGCGACCCGAGTAGTCGACGCGTTTGCCCAGCAGGTTCTGACGGAAGCGACCCTGCTTGCCCTTCAACATGTCGGACAGCGACTTCAGCGGCCGGTTGCCCGGGCCTGTGACCGGGCGACCGCGGCGACCGTTGTCGAACAACGCGTCGACGGCCTCTTGCAGCATGCGCTTTTCGTTGTTGACGATGATCTCGGGTGCGCCGAGGTCGAGCAGTCGCTTCAACCGGTTGTTGCGGTTGATGACGCGGCGGTACAGGTCGTTGAGGTCGCTGGTGGCGAAACGACCACCGTCGAGCTGCACCATGGGGCGCAGTTCCGGTGGGATCACCGGGACGACATCGAGGATCATGGCCTTCGGATCGTTGAGCCGACGGCCGTGGTCGTCGCGCTGGTTGAACGAGGCGACGATCTTGAGCCGCTTGATGGCCTTCTGACGACGTTGGGCCGACAGAGGCTTGCGGCCACTGGCGTTGTGGTCGATGGCGCTGCGCAGCTTGACCTCTTCGACGTCGAAGTCGATGCGATCGATCAGCGACTTGATGGAGTCGGCGCCGGTGCCACCTTCGAAGTAATCGCCGTAACGGTCGCGCAGCTCGCGCCACAGCAACTCGTCGTCGATGATCAGCCGGCTGTGCAGGCTCTTGAACTCGTCCCAGGTACGAGCCAGCAGATCGAGCTCCATCTCGTAGCGCTCGCGGATGCCGGTGAGTTCCTTGTCGAGCGCGTTGCGCGCCTTGCGCGCGTCGGCACCTTCGGACTCGGCCTTTTCGGCCTCGGACTCGGCGTCTTTGATACGACGATCGATGGCCAGTTCGAGTTCCTTGCGGATCGCGTCGCGCTCTTCGATGTACTCGGCTTCGAGGTTGGCCAGGTTCTCGTGGCGGGCGTCTTCGTCGACCCAGGTCACCAGGTTGGCGGCGAAGTAGATGACCTTCTCGAGCTGCTTGGCCTTGAGCTCCTCCTTCGGCTCGATGCCGGCCAGCAGGTATGCCAGCCAGCTACGCGTGCCGCGGAGATACCAGATGTG
>DATAJN010000392.1:0-1573 GCA_036262105.1 Ilumatobacteraceae bacterium | reverse complement strand
CCGTCGTTGGCCTGCACCACGTCGTAGCCCTCGAGACCGAGGGCTCGGGTCAGCGCGTCGCGGATGGCCCGGTCATCATCGGCGATCAGGACTCGGGCGCTCATCACTACTCATTCTGACCGGCCGGGACAGCGAGGGAGGGCAAGCTGTCCCGGCCGAGTCGAGAATTCAGCCGGCAACCGTGGTGACCGGGCTATCGGCGGGAGTGTCGGTTGGGGCATTCACCGGAGCACCGTTGTCATCGCCGTCGCCGTGGTTCCGGGGACCGAAGCCACGGCCGGGGCCCATTCCGCGACCGCCGAAGATCGGGCCCGCGAAGGGCTGAGCGTTGTTGACGAAGTCGGTGGCCAGGGTGGTGAGGCCGGACACGATCTTGTCGGCCTGAGCCTGGGTGAGATCGCCGGCGGTGACCTTGGCGTTGATCTTCGTGGTCGCCTCGGCGACGATTGCATCGATCACGTCTTGCGCCGTCTTGCCCTTGCTGACCGCCAGGTCGGCGAGCGACTGTCCGCTCTGAAGCGCTGTGCGCACCTCGTCGGTCGTGATGCCCAGCGTGGTCGCGACGACGTCGAGGCCGAATTGACCAGGCCCGACCATCACGTGGCGGTTGCCGCCCATGGGCCCTGCGGGCTGAGCTGCGGCCAATGCAGCGATGATCTTGTCGGCCTGCGCCTGGGTGATCGTTCCGTCGTCGATCAGGGGCTGCAGAATCTCCTGCAGGCGAGCCGATGGATCGGGTTTGGCAGCGTCGGGGGCGTTCGCGCCTGTCGGTGCATTGGCGTCTGTCGGTGCCGTCGAGTCGGTCGGAGCAGTGGAGTCGGTGGTCGAATCACCGACGACCGCTTGTACAGCTGATGGGGCTCCGGACGATGCCCCGGCAGAGCCGGCCATCTCCAGGATCAAACCAGCGCCTGCCCCGGCGACCAGACCGATCGCCAAGCCCGTTCCTGCAAGCCTCTTGTTCATGTTGTCTCCAGTTCGATAGCGGTGACGGAGTCGTCCGCCGTCATCCGACCGGGTGATCATCGACCACCCAGGTGAGTTGTGTATCGGTGGCAAGTTAGAGACGGGTGAGAAATCAAAGCTTCCCGAACGCGTCGATCATCTTGAGCAGGGCTTGCTCGACGACTTCCGACAACGCAGGATGGATCCACACCTGGCCATCGGCCAACTCGTCGACCGTGTTGCCGAGATGCATTCCCTGCACCAAGAGCTGCACGAGCATCGAGGCCTGATAGCCGATGACGTGCGCGCCGATCAGGGTGCGGGTTGCCGGGTCGCCGATCAACTTGCAGAACCCGCTCGTGTCTTCCAGTGCCCAGCCGTAGGCGGCCTCACCGTACGGATGGCTGACGACGGTGATCGGCCGGCCGACCGCCTGGGCTTGCGCCTCGGTCAGCCCAACTGCACCCACTTGCGGACTGCCGAACACGGCGTGCGGCGCCGGGCGGGCATCGAGTGGCCGTAGCTCATCGGGATGCAAGATGTTGTGCTGGATGACTTTGGCCTCGCCGTTGGCCATGTGCTTCAGCTGGTGCCGGCCGTTCACGTCACCGAGCGCCCACACGCGCGG
>DATAJN010000391.1:0-8136 GCA_036262105.1 Ilumatobacteraceae bacterium | reverse complement strand
GGGTCGAGCTGACACCGGCTGATGTCGAGATTGTCGGCGAGGTCGTTGCTTGTCGACGCCTGATCGGTGAGCTTGCTCATCCGAGTGTCGACCGCCTCCTGGTCGTTCTCCTTGGCGGCCTTGGCGATTGCGTCGAGCGTGTCGAGTTGGTCCTCGAAGCTGGAGATCAAGTCCTTGACGTCGGCGGAGAACTCCTTGTCGCTCGATGGGACCTTGAGCTTCTTCAACTCGCTGAGCCCGTCCTCGTAGAGCGCCGAGGCATCGCTGGCATTGCTGCGCACGTCATCGAGCGAGGCGGGTGGGTCGAGGTTGCCGATCCCCCGACCGATCGTGCGACAGATGGTGGCCAGCTGATCGCTGAACGCCGCAGTGGTGGGGCCGGCGTTGCCGCCGCCGCCGCACGACGCCACGGTGAGCGCAACGGCCAATGAGGCCGACACAACCATCCGCTTGTTCATTGCCCCACCTTTCGGTCCGGCGTCCCTTCGGTTCAGCCTTGCCGTCGACGCGATGGTATCCCCACCACCACATGGAACCCGGCTCCTTCGCAATTCGTCAGCCGTGGAGCAACCCGTACGCCGCGGCTTCGATCTCGGCCTCACTGAGGAGGACAAGCTTTGCCGCGTCGCCGAGCGGGATGAAACTGTCCTTGCTGGTCGCTCTGCCGATGCGAGTGGTGATGCCGCACTCGACGAGCGCCGTGATCACCCCTTCGCTCCATCCACCACTGGCGCGGGTCTCGTCGGCGACGAGCACTGCTCGCGTGGCACGCGTCTCGCGGATGAGATCTTCGACCGGCAATGGTGACAGCCAGCGGAGATCGACGACGCGCACACCGATGCCGCGAGTCATCAGCCGCTTGGCCACGCGCAGGCTCATGAGCACACCGTTTCCGCAGGTGACGATCGTCAGGTCGAGCCCGTCTCCGTAGGTTCTCGCCGATCCGATGGGCACATGATCGGGCTGGAGCGCAGCCATCCATTCGCGATCGCCGGCCTCGTACAGGTCTTGTGTGTGGTATCTGGCAATCGGTTCGAGGAACACCGAAACGGTGCCGTCGATCTGGGCCGCGGCGACGCACGTGGTCAGCATCGCCGCCGCGTCGTCGGGTCGTGACGGCGAGGCCACGACGATGCCAGGTATGTCGCGGAGAACAGCGATGGCGTCGTCGTTGTGGAAGTGACCGCCGAAGCCTTCTTGGTAGCCGTACCCGGCGACGCGTACCACCATTCCGTTGCGATATTGGCCGTTGGAGAAGAACGACAGGGTTGCTGCCTCGCCGCGCAACTGGTCTTCGGCGTTGTGCAGGTAGGCCAGGTACTCGATCTCCGGGATCGGTACGAATCCGCTGATCGCGCTGCCGTTGGCGAGACCCAGGATCGACGTCTCGTCGAGGAGCGTGTCGAACACACGCCCGGCGCCGGCCTTGGCCATGAGGCCCTTGGTCACGCCGTAGACGCCGCCTTTGACGGCGACGTCCTCGCCGAACACCAGAACGTTGGGTTGCTGGTCGAGCAGAGTGGCCAGCGTGGTGTTGACCGCCTGGGCAAAGGTGACGGGTTCCGCACCCGCCGGCGACGGACTCCATTGGACGGCGAGGCGGGCAACCTCTTCCGGCTGACGAATCGCCAGAGGACGCATCACCTCGTCGGCTGATTGCAGCTGCTCGGCTTCGGCGAGGCTGGCTGCGGCCAATTGCACGAGCTCGGCGACCTCTTCGTGCCGTTGCAGCAACGACTCGGTCGTCCAACCACAACCGAGGAGTGCCCGAGCCGTGCCGAGTATCGGATCGCGGAGAGCATCGGCGCGCATCTCTGCAGCCGATCGGTACGCGGCTTCGACGTCGGTGCCGGCATGCCCGCCGTAGCGAACCGTGCGCAGATGCAGGAACGCCGGCTTGCGTCGCTTGCGAACCCAGTCCGCCAATGACGATGCCGCCTCGGCGACCGCCAAGGGATCGTCTCCGTCGACGACCTCGTACCGCAAGTGCGGTCGCGACGAGAACGACGTCTCGATCCAGCCGGCCGGGGTTCGCACGCTGATTCCCAGCCCGTTGTCCTCGCAGACGAACAGGAGTGGCAGCGGCAAACCCTGATACGCGCAGTACATCGTGGTGTTGAACGCGCCCGTTGCGACCGAGTGGTTGGCCGTTGCATCGCCGAAGGTGCAGATCGTGATCGCGTCCCGCTCCCACGAAGACTTCACCCGGAGCTTGGCCGCCCGATCGATGGCGAACGCGACACCGACTGCTCGGGGCAGGTGGGAGGCGATGGTGGAGGTCTGCGGAATGATCGCCAGATCGTGACGGCCGAACACCTTGTGGCGGCCGCCGGAGATCGGCTCGCTCGTCGCCGCGACAACGCCCGCAAGGATGTCGCTGACACCATCGAGGCCGGCGCGTGCGAGGTAGAACCCTCCGCTGCGGTAGTGCAGGAGCGCCGGGTCGGTCGGCCGAGTGGCCATGGCCAGCACGGCGTTGCTCTCGTGGCCGGCGGAGCCGATCGTGTAGTAGCCCCTCCCGTTCGATCGCAGCCATCGAGCGGCCAGGTCGCAATGACGGCTGGCCAGTTGCACGTCATACAGGTAGGAGAGATCGAGCCTCGACTCCTGCCCGCCCGGGGAGGGGCTCGGCTCCAACGCTTGCAACAACTCGACGAGTTGGCGTTCGAGCGGCGGCCGTGCCTGCTCGGTCATGGCCGGCCCGCGCCCGTTTCGCCGCCAGCGATTGCTTCCACGGTGGTCGAGACCGGCGTCGATCCGGTGACCCCACGCTTTTCAGGCGTGTGCTCTGCCGACTGAGCTACTCGACCGTATGTATTGAGCGGTCCCGACGGGACTCGAACCCGCGACCTCCGGCTTGACAGGCCGGCGTGAACTCCAGCTTCACCACGGGACCAGACTGTGAACCAGGCTGACCAGCACCCCCAACGGGATTCGAACCCGTGCCGCCACCTTGAAAGGGTGGTGTCCTAGGCCACTAGACGATGGGGGCTAGGGAACTTCTTCCGGTTGAGAGCGTGGCAACACTATCAGCCGGTCCGTTGAATCGCGCCAGGTGATTCGGTCGCTCATTGCGGGGTGCCCGCTACGGTGCGCTCCGTGCGCCTCTCCGCAGAGCCGTCGCTCGACCCGACGGCGTACCCGTTCAACCACAGCATCCGCGTTCGGTTCGCCGAGACCGACGCTATGGGGATCGTGCACCACAGCCGCTACCTCCCGTACCTGGAAGAGACCCGAGTGGCCTACCTACGGCACCTCGGTCATCCGTATTCGGCACTGCGCGCCGAGGGCTTCGACTACGCCGTCCTCGAATGCTTCGTGCAGTATCGTCGGCCATTGCAGTTCGACGAGGAGGTCACCGTGCACCTCGCGTTGGCTGTTGCCTCCCGCACGACGTTCCAGATCGCCTACCTGCTCGAAGTGGAGGGTGAAGTGAGAGCGACTGCGGTCACGGTGCACGGATGCATCACGGCTGGCGGTCGCCCTACTCGCCTTCCGGCGTGGTTGGCGGCGCTCGGATCTTGACAAAGGCTTCACGCACTTTCGCTGCCCGCAGCGGGACATGCGCAGGCGCGTGGGTTTATCGTCGTTTCATGAATGCCGGTCGGTCAACGTGAGACGGACGAGGCGATGATCGGAATCTGCACAGATTCCAACTCGCAACTGCTGGGAACCATTGCCGAACGCTACGCGATCGAAGTCGTGCCGATCACGGTGACCGTCGGCGATCACGAGTATCTCGAGGGCGTCGATCTCGACGCCGACCAGGTCTACGAACTGCTGCGCGCCGATCCATCGGCGAGCGTGAGCACGAGTCAGCCGAGCCCGGGCCAGTTCGCTGCCGCCTACGAATCACTGGTGCATCGTGGATGCAGCGAGATCCTGTCGATTCACGTGACGGCGTCGATGTCGGGTGTGTTGAGCTCGGCGAGGTTGGCCGCCCGCTCGGTGCCGGTGCCGGTGAGGTTGGTCGATTCCGGCACTGCCAGCTTCGGAGTCAGTTGGTGCGTGTGGGCCGCGGCCGAGGCGGTGGCGAGCGGTTCGTCGCTCGACGACGCGGTTCGAGTTGTCGAATCGTTGTCGCCGCACATCGGCTCGGTCTTCATACTGGGCACCTCGACTGCCGCAACCGGTCAGCGTGCGGAGCAGTACCAGGTCCGCCCCGGTCGCGACGACGGCGTTCCGGTTCTGACCTTGCACGCCGGACAGTTCAAGGTGCTGTCGCACGCCGACACATCGCTCGACGCGGTTGCAACGATGGCAGCCGTCGTATCGGGATGGGGACCCCGCCTCAAGGTTGGCGTCAGTCTTGCCGACCCTTCGGGCGAACCGCTCACGGTTGCGCTCGAGACCGCAGTCAGCCGTCTGAAGAACGTCGTCGAAGTCGTTCGCTACCGCATCGGGCCGAGCATCGGCGTCTACAGCGGATTGGGCGCGGTCGGGTGCTTCATGTGTCCGGTCGACTGATCGGTTCACCGAGGGCGCGCACGGCCCAGTCCAGCAACCAGCTCAAGAAGTTGTAGAGGTGGTGCTCGCCGGCCAGCGGATCGGCATCGTCGATGTCGTCGGAGTCCTGGTCCTCGCTGACGTCCAGCATCGTGCCGAGCACCAGACGCAGGCCGTTGATCGCCTGCACGAACGCGATCATCGTTTCCTCGCTGGCGACGTCGGGTGATTGCAGCGCGGCATTCACCGTAGTGATTCCGGAGAGCCGCGAAGCAACGAGCTCTTCGCGCATCAGTCGTTGGTACTCCGCGTCGGCCTCGGCGTCGTCGGCGAGGTGATAGGCCGGTGGGAAGATGCGCACCAGGCGCGGATCGTCGGATTCGCCCATCAACAGCTGGCTCAGCTCCGTGAGCAGGCGTGTGACCAACTGGCGCTCGTCGTCACCGATGTTGAAGGTGAAGCCGCCTCGAACGCGTTCGATCGGTGGGATGAATGCGCGCTTGCGGGCCATGACCCCGCCAATCGTACGTCAGTCGTCGTGCTGCATCGTCGCCCACAGGCCGTGTTCATGCAGTCGAAAGACATCGATCTCGGCCTTCTCCCTGGCGCCGCTCGACACCACGGCACGACCCTTCTCGTGGACGTCGAGCATCAACGCAGTCGCCTTCTCGAGGCTGTAGCCGAAGACCTTCTGGAACACGAAGGTGACGTAGCTCATGAGGTTGATGGGGTCGTTCCAGACCAGCACGATCCACGGCCGGTCGGGCACCGTCTCGTCGTCGATACCCGGCAGGTCGAGGTGGGCCGGCGCGGGCGTTGAAGCCATGCTGCCATTCTGCCGCTTGGCCGGTCTGTTCGGACGCCCGTACGATGGGCGCATGGCTGTCGGCGCCCGCCCCCTCGTCCCCTCACGGCTGGCGCCCGCACGACTCGGTCGCAACGGCATCGCCCATGGGTCGCGGCGAACCCCCACCACCCTCGTCGGTGGCTACGTGGCCCTCACCAAGCCGCGCATCATCGAGCTGCTGCTCATCACGACCGTGCCGACGATGGTCTTGGCCCAGCGAGGATGGCCGTCGTGGTCGCTGGTCGCGGTCACTCTCGTCGGCGGCACGCTGGCGGCCGGGGGCGCCAATGCGATCAACATGGTGGTCGATCGCGACATCGACAAGTTGATGCCCCGCACACAGGGCCGACCGCTGGTCACCGGTTTGATCCAGCCGCGACCTGCCCTGATCTTTGCCCTCATTTTGGAGGTGATCGCCTTCGGAGTGTTGTGGGCAGGCGCCAATCTGCTCTCGGCAACGCTGGCCCTGTCGGCCACGTTGTTCTACGTGTTCGTCTACACGTTGTGGTTGAAGCGAACGAGCACTCAGAACATCGTCATCGGCGGCGCGGCCGGCGCTGTGCCGGTGCTGGTCGGTTGGGCCGCGGTGCGAAACGACGTCACGTGGGCCCCCGTCGTGCTGTTCACGGTGATGTTCCTGTGGACGCCTCCGCATTTCTGGGCGCTGGCCATTCGCTACGCCGACGACTACCGGGCGGCCAACGTTCCCATGCTGCCGGCAGTCAAGACGGCCGAGGTCACCGCCCGCAAGATGGTCGGGTACACCATGGTGATGGTGGCCTTCACGCTCGTGCTGATCCCCGTTGCTCACCTGGGTCTGATCTACATCATCAGCGCCGCGGTCAGCGGCTCGCTGTTCCTCTGGAGCACGGTCGATCTCGGCAAGAACCCCACGCCTCAGCGGTCGATGCGTGTCTTCGGATTCAGCATCACGTACGTCACGTTGTTGTTCGCGGCGATGACCATCGACATCTTGGTCCGCTCGGGCGCCTGAGGATTTCCGCCCGCACGCCGGCCTATGGGTAATCTCGCAGGTGTCATCCAATCCTCCAGAACCGATCGAGCACTGAATCGGGTGTGCGCTGACGCGCCCGAAACGAAAAGAGTTCGCTGCCAATGACCACCATCGATACGCACGTAACAGGCGCCGCAACCTCGTCGGGTGCCCGCTTGGCGTCGCCGGTCGACTGGTTGACCACTACCGACCACAAGCGCATTGGTCGTCTGTTCATCGCCGTGTCGCTCGTCGGCCTGCTCGGATCGGTCGTCATCGCCGCACTCCTCGGCATCGAGCGGATCGACGCCGGGGCCGCGATGCTCGACGTCAGTTCGATCCCGCAGTTGTTCGCGCTGTATCGAGTCGCCCTCACGTTCATCGTCGTCGTGCCGTTGCTGCTCGGGATCGCCATCGCCGTCGTCCCGCTGCAACTCGGAGCTCGTTCGCTCGCGTTCCCGCGCCTGGCTGCGTCGGGTTTCTGGGCATGGTTCATCGGCAGTGTGCTGGTCGTGCTCTCGATCGCCGCCAACGGGGGCCCCGGCGGCGGCAACTCCAGGTTCGTCGGACTCTTCCTCGTCGGTCACATCGTGCTGTTGCTCGGTTTGGTTGCAGCTGTCGCCTCGCTGGCGACGACGCTGCTCACAACCAGGGCCCCGGGCATGAACATGCGCCGAGTGCCGCTGTTCAGCTGGTCGGCTCTCATCGGTTCGCTCGGTCTGCTGCTGGTTCTGCCGGCCCTGATCGGGGCGCTCATCTACACGTACGTCGACTACCGCAACGGCCGCGTCGCCTTCGGTGGCAACCAGGGGATCAACGATTGGATCGGCTTCGGGTTCACCCAGCCGGCTACCTTCGTCTACGCCGTCCCGGTGTTCGGTTTCGCGGCCGAAGTGATCGCCGTTGCCAGTGGTCGTCGCCTGCCGATGCGCGGCGTGATCTTCACCGGCATCGGTCTGGTCGGCGTCACCGCCGGACTCGGTGCGGTGCTGCAACAACCTGCAGGTTTGTCGCGCGACATCAGCCACATGTCGCTCGGTAACTGGCTCAGCGAGGTTCTGCCGTACGCGCTGTTCAACCTGTTGCCGATACTCGGCGGGTTCATCGTCATCTCGCTCGGGGCTATGGCCATGCGCGGCGGGCGGCCGCGAGTGATCGCCCCCTTGGTGTTCGGCTTGCTCGGCGCCTTGATGGTTTTCGTCGGCATCGTCGCCAACGCGATCTACTACATCGGCGACGCCCAGCTGTCGGGCACGGTCTTCGAAGAGGGAACCTGGCTGTACATCGTCTACGGAGCCGTGCTCAGCGCACTGGGTGCCATCACCTACTGGGGTCCGAAGCTGTGGGGCCGGCTCATCCCCGACAAACAGGTGCTGCCGCTGGCCGCGCTCGGCTTCATCGCCACCGTTCTCGCGTCGTTGCCATACCTCATCGCCGGGTTCGCCAAGCAGCCGGCCAACGCCAGCGAGTTCGACTACTCCGGCCCGCAGAAGCTGTGGAACGTCCTCGCCGTGGCCGGCCACGTGCTCATGTTCGTCACGGTGCTCGCCTTCATCGGTCTGGCGGTGCGTTCGTTCACCAAAGGCGCCGAGGCCGGCGACGACCCCTGGGACGCACACACCTTGGAATGGGCGACGTCGTCGCCGGCGCCCAGTGCAAACTTCGCCGACGTGCACACGGTGGCGTCTGGCGAACCCATGCTCGACCTGAAGCCACGGAGAGATCGCTGATGCTCGCTCTGCCCTCTGCTGCGGCGCCCGAACCGCGGCGGCAACTGTTTGTCGGCACCGCCATCGGTTGTGTGGCCGCCGGGTCGCTGATCGGCGCGATGTTGGCGTTGTGGATGCGG
>DATAJN010000390.1:0-3613 GCA_036262105.1 Ilumatobacteraceae bacterium | reverse complement strand
AGATCATCGGTGGGTCTCGTCAACGATCGAGCACATACACCTGGACGTTCTCCGTCTTCTGAGGTCCGGCGCATCCTGTGGAGTGTTTCGAGGTCGTCAGGCGCCGACGAAAGACTCCACAAGGCCTCACTCCGGCAGGTTGCCCGTCTCCAGCAGTTCGTCGAAGCCGGCATCGTCGAGGATCGGTATTCCGAGCTCTTGGGCCTTGGTGATCTTGCTGGCGCCCGGAGATTCACCGACAACGACCGCGAAGGTCTTGGCACTCACGCTTCCGGGACTCTTGCCGCCACGAGCTTTGATGGCCAGCTCGGCATCCTCTCGTGAATACCGTTCGAGCGTGCCGGTGACAACCACTGCCTTACCTGCGAGCACCGGCGCCAGGCGGCTGACCTCTACGCGACCGAAGTCGATTCCTGCAGCTCGCAACTTCTCGACGAACGTTTGATTGGCTTCGATCGCGTACCAACGGCGGATCGAGCCGGCGATCACCGGACCGACGCCTTCGGTCGTTGCCAGGGCAGCCTCATCGGCGGCGAGGATCGCGTCGACGGTGCCGAAGGCGAGGCTCAGCGATTCACTCGCCGAGGGCCCGAGGCCCTTGATGCCGAGAGCTGTCAGCAACTTCGGCAGCGGCGGCGCCTTCGATCCTTCGATCGCCGCAAGGAGCTTGTCGGCGCTGATCCGGGCGAAACCCTCGAGACCGAGCAGCTGCTCGGCAGTCAGTGTGTAGATGTCGGCGGGGTCGGTGATCAAACCTGCGTCGCTCAGTTGGAAGACGGTGCGCTCGCCGAGCCCTTCGATGTCCATCGCGCCACGCGAGGCGAAGTAGATCACCCGCTGATCTCGTTGGAATGGACACGCCGGTTCCACGCAGCGCGTGTCGGCCTCACCCTCGGGCCGCACCAACTCCGTGGCCAACGGGCACGGGCAGATCTTTGGGAACCGCCATGGCTCCGTATGCTCCGGCCGCAACGAGAGCACCGGCCCCACCACCTCCGGGATCACGTCGCCGGCCTTGCGAACGATCACCGTGTCGCCCGGGCGCACATCCTTGGCGCGAACCTGATCCTCGTTGTGCAGCGTTGCCATGCGCACCGTCGACCCGCCGACGAACACCGGGTCGAGCACGGCGAACGGTGTGGTTCGCCCTGTGCGCCCGACCGACACCTGGATGTCGCGCAACACCGTGGTTCGTTCCTCCGGAGGGAACTTGAAAGCGATGGCCCAACGTGGAGCCCGCGATGTGAACCCGAGCTGCGATCGCTGCGCCAACTCGTCGACCTTGGCCACCACACCATCGATCTCGTACGGCAGGTCGTGGCGATGCTCCTGCCAGCGCCCGGCAAACTGGAAGACGCCGGCGACGTCGTCGACGACGCGTATCTCGGGATTCACCGGGAAGCCGAGATCGCCGAGGAATGCCAGCGTGTCGTGATGGCTGGCGAACTCCGGCCCACCGATCACCTCGCCCAGCTGGTAGCACCAGAAGCTCAGCTCGCGAGTTGCAGTGACGCGTGGGTCCTTTTGGCGCAAGCTGCCTGCCCCGGCGTTGCGCGGGTTGGCGAACCGCGGCTGCCCGGCCAGCGCAGCCCGATCGTTGAGCGCCTCGAAGCTGGCGATCGGCATGTACACCTCGCCGCGAACTTCGACCACCTCGGGCGCGCCACGCGGAAGCTGCTTCGGAAGGGCGGCGATGGTGGCGACGTTGGCGGTGACATCCTCACCAACGCGACCGTCGCCACGCGTCGCGGCCTGCACGAACTTGCGCCGCTCGTAGCGCAGGCTCATCGCCAAACCGTCGATCTTGAGCTCGCACACGAACCGCGCTGCAGAACCGCCGAGCCCGCGAGCGACTCGTTCGCCCCACTGCGCCAGTTCGCTCTCGTCCATAGCGTTGTCGAGACTGGTCATCGGCACGCGGTGAACAACGGGTGCAAACGTTGCCGACAGCGGCGCAGCACCGACTTGCGTGGTCGGCGAATCGGGCGAGGCAAGCTCGGGATGATCCGCCTCCAGCTTGAGCAACTCACGAACCAGGAGGTCGTAGTCGGCGTCGGCGATCTCCGGGCTGTCGAGGGTGTGATATCGCTCGTTGTGGTAAGAGATCTGCCGACGCAGTTCCGTGGCGCGGACGGCAGGCTCGACGGGCTCTGTCATGCGTGCGAGTGTAAGCAGCTAAGCGCCGAGTGAGAAGCGCGTCGCCGCGGCTTGATCCCTCACGCGCTCGCCCACCTCGACGGTCAGGCGATGAACTCGCTCCGCCACTGCGGCAGTGTGGGTGCCGAGGCCGCACTCGGGAGTGATGATCGACTGCTGGCGCAGTTGAGCAGGATCTGCGCCGCGGTGCACCAGCTCGCACCACAGCTCCGACAGCTTTCGCCACGGCCGGTCCGCCGACATTGCAATCGGTCCCTCCGTCGGAATGGCGCCCCATGCGATGGTGCCGCCGTCGCTGAGGAAGCGGGCGAGGTAGCCGGCCGACTCGAGGAGACGAAGATCAACGGGGACGGAAAGCACGTCGGGGCCGATGGCCACGAGCGAGGCGATGTCGGCGGTGGCACACACGTGCAGACCGGTGACGGCGATCGGTTCGAGGGCGGCCAGGGCTGCCGACACCAGATCGACAGCGGCGTCCGGTGGGATCGGGAAACCGGTGCCCATCAACTCCTCGAGCTTCGGCTCGTCGATGAACACAACTTGGCGACATCCCGGCAAGGTTCGGGCAACATGGTCAAGGAGGTGTCGGACCCGACAGCGAACCGCACGCACGGAAACCTCGAACGCCACATCGCTGCTGAGACCGGCCCGAACAAGGGCGAGACCCAAGGTGACCGGACCGACGAACTGCCACTTGACCGGAGCGGTCCGGCCGGTTGCCGCCGCCAGAAAGGCACGCCAACCACCGAACGCATCGTGGTTGAGATCGGTGACAACCGGAGCATCGGGATCGAACCTGTTGGTGTCGACCGCGATGCTGCCGTACTGGCCGACGGTGATCCCTGCCAGGCCGACCAGGGCCTGTGGGATCATCCCTTCGGCGGGCGACCGCTTCGGCAAGGTCGGTATGGACGGGAGCGCAAGCATTGACAGCACAGCCGCTGCTGCCGCGGCTGCGTCGCGATGAGGAAGGCTGCCGATCCCTGTGGCAATGCCACTTGGTAGCTGCGCACGGTTCACCGTTGGTCACTTCCTCCGGCGACATCGTTCCACTCGCGGTCGGCGACATACGAGCCGAGCACATCATCGCGTTCGTTGGGCGAATGCCCATTGAATCGGCAAGTCTTGAGCCCATGCGCTCCATCGGTTCCCGCCTACTCGCCGCCGTCGCCGGCCTGTGGTGGCCGCGCCTGCTGTGGCTCGCTGTCGCGGTGACGGGTGCCTGGTCGATGGGAGACGCTACGCAGGGGAGGTCCGCAGCCTTGCGCTCGACGATCGTGATCGCTGCCTGGCTGGCCTGGGGCATCGGCATCGTGGCCCTTGTCGTCCCATCGACTCTCGGGCTCACTGCCATGAGGATGCTGAGCGCACTCTCCTGCGGCGCGGCGGCTGTCAGTTGGGTCGGTGGCGCGCGCCCCGTGGCTGGTGCGGCGTTCGTCGTGTGCGCGTTGATCTG
>DATAJN010000389.1:0-2400 GCA_036262105.1 Ilumatobacteraceae bacterium | reverse complement strand
CGTGTCGATAGGCGGTGGCTGATCGAGCGTTGTAGTGATACGCGCCGACAGGAAGTCCGACGAGGTGGGCTTCACCGAACTTGGCGTCCTCGGGAATCTTGTTGCGGAACAACGGCACTTCGAACGTCTCGGCAATTGCGCGGATCTGTTCCTCCGCGACACGTCGGTAGACGCTGGTTCCCCAGATGCGCATCTTGATGATGCCGTACACCTCTGGGCGGGCCTTGGCCTCGGCAACGGTGCGGATGATGTTGAGGATCGTCGGCAACTCAGTGACGGGCCCGGCCTCTGGGACCATCGGCACGATGGCACCCGACGACCCGGCGAGGGATGCGGCGACGACACCCGATTGATGCCCCGGCGTGTCGACCAGTGTGATGTCCCACGATTCGCGGGCCACGTCGAGCACGTCGATCAAACGACTGCGCACCCATGGATCGGTGAGCTGTCTGGCGGCATGACTCATCGAGATCTCGTCGGCTGGGAGCACGTCGAGATTCGGGTGCACGTTACGAATCAGCGCATCTTCGAAGACGCCGCGGCCGAGCAGTATGGAGCCGATGTCGACGACGTCGCGGGCGCCACTCGAGCCGCGCCTGTCGGCCTCGCCGAGGAACACTGATTGACCGGTCTGCTGGTCGAGATCAATGACCAACACGCGGGCCCCGCATGTCGACAAGGCGTAGGCGAGGTTGAAGGTCAGCGACGTCTTTCCGGCGCCCCCTTTGGTGTGGGCGACGGTGATCACTTCACCGAGCGGCATGGACGGAGTGGGCGGTGGAAGTTCGCTGTTCTGATCGCTGTCGTCACACATTGCGCCAACAAACGCATGAGCAGGCCTGTTGGTCATGACTGCAAATATGCATATATGCAAACTAGAGGGACTAGATCCCATTGTCAAGGTTCCGGCAAGCCTGCCGATGAAATCCCTGGTGGGAACGAGATTTCACGTCAGAGCGCGCTGCCTGGGACATCAGATCGAAGCACAGGCGGACGGCATCGATTGCAGCACTCGCGCGGCGCGCCCTCGGACGGACTCACTAGTTCTCTTGCGGCGGGCGGACATCTTCAGCGATGGCTAGTACTCGATCCTCGCTTCACGTCACCAGCAGGTGGGCCGGTCTACGCCGCAGCGCGCTCGTGACCGCACTGGTTGGATCGTCCATTGTTGTCGGCTCCGGGTTGTTCGTGCCCTCGGTCGCTGCCGCGCCGCTGTGTGCCACACCGCCGCTGACCGGCAACACCTCTGTCACTGGTGTCATCAACACCTACTACCCCGGTCAGACGTCGATCACAGCGGGCACGGCAAACACCACGACCACCGTCGGAACGAGCCGCGGCTCGGCCACGCCGATCGCGGTTGGTGATCTCGTTCTCGTGATGCAGATGCAGGGAGCGCAGATCGACTCCACCAACACCAACACGTACGGCGACGGGGTTGCGTCAGCGACGGCGTCGGGCTTCCTCAGCAACGCGTCGTTCGTCGCCGGGCAGTACGAATACGCGACCGTGCGATCAGTCGCCGCTTCCGTGATCGGCCTCAACGGATCCGGTACGAACGGAGGACTCGTCAACAGCTATGCCAATGTCAACGAGACGGCGACGCAGGGTCAGCAGCGGTTCCAGGTGGTGCGCGTTCCGCAGTACTCATCGGCGACACTCAGTTCGGCGACCCCGCCGGCTGCCGTCGCGTGGGACGGCTCGAGCGGCGGCATCGTCGTGGTGGACGTTGCCAGCGATCTCAACCTCAACGGCGCGGCGATCGACGTGACCGGGCAGGGCTTCCGCGGCGGCCTCCAACGGAGTCGGGGTGGAGCCACGGGCCTCGCCAACACCGACTACCGGACAACGACCGCAAGTGCCGCGAACGGCCAGAAGGCCGAGGGCATTGCGGGCACGACGAAGTGGACGACCGGCGCAGCAGACACGGTCGGCGACGGATACCCGAACGGTGACTTCGGTCGGGGCGCGCCCGGCAACGCCGGTGGTGGCGGAACCGATGGCAATCCGACGAACAACTCTGAGAACTCCGGCGGTGGAGGTGGCGGCAACGGTGGCGCTGGCGGCGTGGGCGGTAACACTTGGTCGTCGAACCTGGCGCGAGGCGGATACGGCGGTGTCGTCGTGCCCGGCACAGCGAGTCGGGTCTTCCTCGGCGGCGGCGGCGGTGCCGGCAGCGACAACAACGCCGTGCTCTCGTCAGCGGGCGGCGCAGGTGGCGGCATGGTGCTGGTGCGAGCAGGAAGCCTGTCGGGTACCGGCACGATCACGGCCGACGGCGCAGCAGGAAGCATCAGTGGACAAGATGGCAGCGGCGGCGGTGGCGCCGGCGGCTCCGTCGTGGTGCTGACGACACTGACGGGCGCAGCGAGCGGCATCGGTGGCCTGACAATCAACGCT
>DATAJN010000388.1:0-8530 GCA_036262105.1 Ilumatobacteraceae bacterium | reverse complement strand
GCTCAACGATGCGCGCCCGCGAAGCGCCGTCGCAGTGGCCGTCGACATCGGTACCGAGGGCGGCAACCAGCACCTCGTTGCCATGGCCGAGGATTCGTTCGGCGCAATCGATCTCTTCTGGGCCAATGCCGGTGTCGCGGTGGGCACGGATCTGACGACCACTGAAGCCGAATGGGAATTGGCGTTCACGGTCAACATCCACGCCCATCGCTGGGCGGCGAAGTATCTGCTGCCTGGCTGGCTGGCCCGCGGTGAGGGCTACTTCTGCTCCACGGCGTCGGCAGCCGGGCTGCTCAGCCAGATCGGCTCGGCGCCATACTCGGTCACAAAGCATGCCGCCGTTGCCTTTGCGGAGTGGATGAGCATCACGTATGGAGACAGTGGCGTGCGGGTCAGTTGCCTGTGCCCGCAGGGCGTCAACACCAACATGCTCAACCAAGGTACGTCGGGTTCATCAGGCTCGGGTGTGGTTCGCGCCTCCGGCGCTGTGCTCGAACCAGAACAGGTCGCCGAGATCGCCGTGTCGGCCATCCGCAACGAGACCTTTCTCATCCTCCCCCACCCGGAGGTGCTCACCTACCTGCAACGCAAGACCGGTGACTACGACCGATGGCTGGCAGGCATGCGCAAGCTGCAGGCCCGGATCGTCGGCAACTGATCCGCCCATGATCGATACCGAAGTACTGGCTCACTTGCGCCTCACCAACGGCGAAGCGGTTCGCTTTCGCAAGGTCGAGGGCGGTCGCTGGCTGCCCGGCAAGATGTCGGGCGTCGCCGCCGACGGCAGCATCACCATCCACGATGCCAACGGCGCAGCGCGCAGTCTGCGTCCGGAACGCGTCGAGGTCCGCCGGCCCGGAAACCGCGGCCGGCTCACCTGGCAACGAGTCAGCGATGTGGCGATCACCTGGGAGCAATTGGCCCTGTGGGGCGACGCACCCGCTTCGAACGCCCCGCGGCGACGCACGTAGCCTCGGCGCCGATGAACGAGCCCGTGCGTATCGACGTCGAACCCGACCCCGTTCCGATCGTGCTGATCCTGGCCGCGACCCTGCGGCGGGCAGCGCGTACTCCGAAGCTGGCGGCGGCGATCGGCCACATCAAGGGAAACGTTGCTCTGCGTTCGACGGTGGATCCACAGGCCGCAACCATGCGCTTCGGACACGGTGGCGTCACGGTCGTGCGCGGCGTCTCCGACGATGCCGACGTGATCATCGCCGCCGACATCAACAAGCTGGCCGACGAGAAACCACCCAAACCGAAAGTCACCGGTGCCCTTGGTCATCTGAAGCTCGCCCTCACCGTTTCCAAACTGCTCGAGCCCCCGCACGGAACGTGGCAGGAGGAAGCGCAGCGATTCTTCGCCTTCGCCACCGAACGGCCGGGCATTCCCAGTTCGATGCGAGTCGTGTGCACCGATGACGGCTCCGAGCTCACGCTTGGCGACTCGCCGGCCGAGTACGAGCTCCACGGCAGCGAGCACGCGCTCCTCAACGTGTTCTGCGGCAACTCCGTGATCGGTCAGGACCTGCTCGACGGCAAGATCTTCGCAGTGGGCAAGTTGGCCCACCTCGCCGAGCTCACCGGCCGTTCGCTGGCTTGGATGCTCGGGGGATGACCATGGATGCGCAAGAGGCCGCCACCTGGCTCGATGAGCACTCGATCGACTGGATCAAGACAGAAGGGATCTCGATCGACGGACTGGTGATCGGCAAGCACCTGTCGACTCGCAAGTTCCTCGCCGCGCTACCGCTCGGGAACGCCATCACCGAGTTCGTGCTCGGTTACGACATCGGCGGAACCCCGTTCCTCGCCTGGTGGGACGACTGGCGCCGCGAGGCCCTCGGCGACTTCCATCAGCGGCCCGATCTGTCGACCTTGGTTGCCGCGCCCGACCGGCCCGGAACCGCCAACGTCATCTGCGACATCGTCGACCTCGAGGGAAACACCGTGCCGGTGTGCCCGCGTTCCAAGTTGCGCAGCGTCACCGATCGGCTCGACACGCATGGGCTGACCGCGAAGGCAGCGTTCGAGATCGAAGTCATGCTCTACCGCGAGTCGGTGGCCGAGGCTCGGGCGAAGAAGATGCGCAACCTCACGCCGATGGCACACCCTGCACCGCTCGGTTACCTCCACTACAACTCGCGTCAGCAACTGCGGTTTCTCGATGTCGTCCTGGATCGACTCGCCGGTCTCGGCATTCCCATCGAAGGTTGGCACGATGAGGCCGCCCCCGGGCAGTTCGAGCTCAACCTCGACCCGGCAGACCCGATCACAGCGTGCGATCGCGTCATTCGCATCAAGCAGGTGCTGCGCGAGGTCGCCCTCGAGCAGCACTGCTCGGTGACGTTCATGGCCAAGCCGAGCCACGAGTACGGCAACGGCCTGCACGTGCACCATTCGCTCGTCCGCGATGGTGTTCCCGTTTTCTATGCACCCGACGGCCACGAGCTCTCCGAGCTGACCCGGCACTGGATCGGCGGGCTCATGGCCACGATGCCCGCGGCGACTTCGATCTTCTGTCCCAACATCAACTCGTTCCGGCGAGTGGTGGGCTTCGCCGCGGCACCGACGGTGGCCTCGTGGGGCGAGGACGACAAGTCGGCAGCGGTGCGCGTTCTCTCTCGCTCGCCGAAGGCCGCCAGAATCGAGAACCGAGTGGCCGGTGGCGACGCCAACCCCTATCTCGTCTTGGCCGCAGTGCTGGCCGGTGGGATCGCCGGGATCGAGCAATCCATCGAGCCGCCGCCTCCTCTCGGAGTCACCAGCTGGGGGCTCCCAGCCGGCTATCCGCATCTGCCCAACACCATCACCAAGGCAGCCGAGGCGATGACCTCCGACACACTCCTGCGCAGCGTGTTGGGAGCCGACTTCTGCGACTACTGGGTGAACACCCGCCGTTGGGAGTGGCTGATGTTCCACACCACCGGTGGCGATCCTGCGGCGACCGCTGTGACGGATTGGGAATTGAACCGACTGTTCGAGATCGTCTGAAGATGTCGTCGTTGCCGGCCTCGTCGCTGACCGTTCGGATCGGTATCACCGCCCACCTCGAACTGGTGGCCAACGAGGACGGAGACGGCGTACTTCACTACGTCGCCAGCGCACCGTACGTGAAGGCCGTGCGGCGGGCCGGAGCCGTGCCGGTGCTGCTTCCCGTGGTCGAACCCGTCGACGCCGCGGCCATGCTCGAGGTCGTCGATGCCCTGATCATCACCGGCGGATGCGACGTGGATCCCACCAACTACGGCGCACCGGCAGAGCCGGGCCTCGGCCCTACCGACCTGGCGCGTGATGCGGCGGATCTGGCCATCACCCGTGCCGCGGTCGTCTGCAACATGCCGACGCTGGCAACGTGCCGCGGCATCCAGGTGCTCAACGTCGCCATGGGCGGCACCCTCGTGCAACACGTCGACGACCACATGCGCATCGACCTGTACAACCAAGCGGCGCACAGCGTCGAGATCGACCCAGGGTCACGCCTTGCCACGATCCTCGGCACCGAGGCGGTGGGCGTCAACTCGCTGCACCATCAGGTCATCGATCGGCTCGGCGCAGGGGTTCGCGCGGTCGCCCACAACCACGACGGCCAAGTCGAGGCAATCGAGATCGACGGCGCGCCCGCTGTGCTGGGCGTGCAGTGGCATCCGGAGTTGCTGCGACATCGTGGCGATCATCTGGCTCTCTTCGAGGATCTCGTCCAGCAGGTGCTCGACCAGCGCCGAGCCTGACGGGCACCACTCAGTCCAGGTTGGTGTGGGCGATGAACCGTGCCGCCACGTCGGCGTCGCCAACCACGTCGCACTGTGCCAGCGGCACTCGGCGCCACAGCGATAGCAGGATGTCGCTCGCCGAGCCGCGGATTGCGCAATCGCCTTTGGAATGCTCGCGGGCCACGGCGAAACCGTCGTCCTGTTCGCGAACGGTCCACTCCCCCGCAACATCGCCGCAATGGAGATGCACCGATCCACCGACCGGCTCGGCGTCTTTCACCGCATCGCCGAGCATGTGCGTGAGGAACTCGTCGATTCCATCGCTCGCCAGCACCGGCTCCATCGGGTTCACCAGGTCCGCGGCTTCGGTTGCATCCCACAGGTGGACTGCCGTCTCTTGAGCCATGCGACGGATCACGAAGCCGGCGGTGTGATCCGCGGACCAGGTCCACACCGGCGTCGATGGGTCTGTACCGGCGAGGGTTGTCAGCAACTCCTCGCGGCCGTGTCGGTACATCTCGGCCAGGCTCTCATCGACGGGGCGCATCGGCTCCTTGTACTGCTTGGGGTCGCTCATCTGCTGCGACACGATGGTGCACCAGAAGTCGTGCACCTCAGTGAGGTGCCACAACAAGTCGGCGACCGTCCACCCTGGGCATGAGGCAACTGTGCTGGTCAACCCGGCAACCTCGCACGCATCGACGAACGCCGCCGAATCGCGTTCGAGAGCCGCGATGAAGTCGGTCTTTTCCATCTTCCGATGCTGTCACATCCCAGCTACGGTCGGACCATGACCAATGTTGACGAGCAGTTGAACCAACACGCTGTGGTCGCCGAGCGGATCATCGGCAACATCGCCTATGCCAAGGGGCCGGCAGTGTCACCCGATGGCTCGTCGGTCGCGTTCGTGGTCAGCCGGATCGACATGGCCAAGAACAAGTCCTTTTCGCAGATCTGGCTGGCCGCGGCCGACGGCTCGTCGCCACCTCGGGCCGTCACCGGCGGCGAGCACGACAGTGGCCCGGCCTGGAGTCCCGACGGGCGATCCCTGGCGTTCACCTCCACACGCAGCCCCAAGAGCGACGAGACCACCCTGCACGTCCTTCCCGTGGCTGTACCCGGCGAGACCCGCACGATCGCCACGATGAAAGGCGGCGTCGAAGCGGTTCATTGGAGCCCGGACGGGCGCTGGATCGCTTTCACAAGCCGCACACGGCACGAGCGCTACGACGCCGAGGACGAGAGCTGGCAGGCGCCACGAAAGATTGAGCGCTTCTTCAGCAAGCTCGACGACGTCGGCTGGGTCGTCGATCGGCCGAAGCATGTGTACGTGGTCGACGCCGACGGAACGGGCACACCGCGCAACCTGACCCCCGGCGAGTTCCAGCACGACTCGATCACCTGGAAACCGGATTCCTCCGGCGTGGTGCTGAGCGCGCAGCGCCACGACACGTGGGACCTCGACTTCGCCGCTGCGCTGTATTCGGTGTCACTCGATGGTGAGATCAAGGCTCTCACCGGCATCACCGGTTCGTACGGCTCACCGATCGTGTCTGTCGATGGCACACAGGTGGCGTTCCTCGGTGCCGACGATTCGCAGACGTACCCCCAGAACGTTCACGTGGGAGTAGTTGCGGCCGACGGGGGCGAGCATCGGTGGCTGTCGCGTCAACTCGACCGCACCTTCGACACGACCTCGGGTGGCAGCGTGTTGCGATGGCTCGACGAGTCGACGCTCATCGCCGCAGCCGAAGACCGCGGCGAGACCCACCTCTACCGTGTGGGCCTCGATGGCTCGGCACCGAAAACTCTCACCTCAGGCGCTATCACAGTGAACTCGTTCGACGTCGCCGGGGGCACCGTCGCCTTCGCAGCGGGAAGCGTCGATGGCATGAGCGACATCTTCGTCCTGGGCGACAGCTCGCCGCGAAGGCTCACCGCGTTCACCGACAAGTACCGGGCAGCGGCCAGGCCGGTCACCTGGGAACGGTTCACGGTCCCATGCACCGACGGCAGCGGTGAGATCGACGCCTGGATCATGCGTCCCGAGGGTTTCGACGCCTCGTCGAGCTACCCCGTGTTGCTCAACGTCCACGGCGGGCCGCACACCCAATACGGCGAGACGTTCTTCGACGAATCCCAAGTGCAAGCCGCGGCAGGGTTCGCCGTGATCATGAGCAATCCGCGCGGCGGATCCGGTCGCGAGCAGTCGTGGGGTCAGTCGATCATGGGTCCACTGCACCAGTCGGCGCCCGGCACCGGCTGGGGCAGCGTCGACGTGGAAGACATACTCGCAGTCCTCGACGCCGCGTTGCAGCGCTACCCGTTCTGCGACGGCAAACGGGTGGGCATGATCGGCGGCAGCTACGGCGGTTTCATGGCCACGTGGCTGGCCGGATGCCACGGTGATCGCTTCAAGGCGATCTGCAGCGAGCGAGCCGTCAACAACATGCTGACCGAGGAGTTCACCAGCGACATCGCCACCGTGTTCCGCGTCGAGGTCGGCCCGAGCCCGATCGACGCACCCGAGGAGTACGCGCGCATCTCACCGATTCGCTTCGTGCGCGACATCTCCGTGCCGGTGCTCATCATCCACAGCGAGCAGGACTACCGCTGCCCGATCAGTCAGGCCGAGGAGCTGTTCGTGGCGATGAGGCTGCTGGGCAAGGATGTCACCTTCTACCGCTTCCCGGGAGAAGGCCACGAGTTGTCGCGCAGCGGCTCACCGGTCCACCGGCGCCAGCGAGCCGAGATCATCCTCGACTTCTTCGCCGAGCGCCTCTCCGTCTGACCACAACTCAGCCGGCAAGCCAGCAATCTCCAGGCCTGCATGGGCGCGATTTCTGAAGGCGGGCTTCCGCTTCCGCGCCCATTCAGCTGGTTGGGCGCGATTTCTGAAGGCGCACTTCCACTTCCGCGCCCGATGTGGGCGGGCGGGTGCAGACTCAGCCGGCGAGCCAGGCGTCGATCAGTTTCCGAGCGATCGAGATCGGCGGAGGGATCGGTGGCATGTCGTCGCGTCGGAACCATTGGGCGTCGACGATCTCGGCCGGATCGATGTCGATCTCCCCACTCTTCCACTGAGCAGTGAAACCGACCATCAAGCTGTGCGGGAACGGCCATGGCTGGCTGCCCCAGTAACCGACATCGCCGACTTCGACGCCCACCTCCTCGCGCACCTCTCGAACGACGGCACCTTCGAGCGATTCGCCGGGCTCGACGAAACCGGCGAGGCAGCTGTACACCGGGTTGCGGAACTGCACGCCGCGGGCCAGCAGGGCCTCGTCGCCGCGTGTCACCAGTGTGATCATGGCCGGCGCGAGACGCGGAAAAGCCAGCAGACCGCACGACGGGCACCTCATCGCCCGCTCGCCCTGTTGCTGCTCGGTGGGCGTACCGCACCTCCCGCAGAAGCGATGCGTACGTGCCCACTCGACGAGTTGCACGGCTCGACCGGCGACCATCCATTCGGTCTCGCCGGCGCTGCCATAGAACGAGTACAGATCGATGGCTGCGCCATGGGCAGGATCATGGCCATGCGGAACGTCGACGCCCCAACACGCCTCGTCGCCGAGCATGCCCAGGAAGTGCGCGGGCCACTCGTCGCTGTGCGCAGACTCGGCCACCCACACCGACGTACCGACCACGTGGAAGTAGCGGTGCACCGACGCGGCTGAGGGTGCCGAATGCGCTGGGGTGAAGGCCGGCATGACCTTCACCGTACGCGGCCAGGCACGCGTTCATCGAACGCCGACAGGATCTCGGCGATAGAACGTTGCGAATGCGCAGAACCCTCCTCTGCATCGTGGTGCTGGCCACCGCCTGTCGTCCCGGTTCCGCGCCCGTCACTGCGTCGTCGGCAGCGCCGGCTTCGCTCGACGCCAACGCGACCTTGGTGCACATCGTCGACGGCGACACGATCGACGTGACGGTAGGCGACCAGCGTGAACGTGTGCGGCTGATCGGTATCGACACTCCGGAAACCAAGAAGCCCAACACGCCGGTGCAATGCTTCGGCCCAGAGGCGACGAAGTTCACCACCTCACTTCTGCCGATCGACACCCCGTTGCACCTCGAACGCGACGTGGTGGCGCGCGACGACTACGGGCGACTGCTCGCCTACGTGTACCTGGTCGGTGATGGCACGTTCGTCAACTTGAAGATCGTTCGCCAGGGGTACGCCCGTCCGCTCACCATTCCACCGAACGTGGCCCATGCCGGAGAATTCGTGGAAGCCGCACGCACCGCCGAAGCCGGCAACATCGGGCTGTGGGCGCGGTGCACCGGATAGCGTGCGCTGCTGATGACCTCACTCGCCGAACGCCTGGGGTATTCCGCTGACGCCAAGCTGGTGATCATCTCGTGCGACGACCTCGGCGCCTGCCACAGTGCCAACATCGGTGTGTATGGCGCGTTGCGTGATGGTCTGGCGACGTGCGCCTCGATCATGGTTCCGGCGCCGTGGGCTCGAGACGCGGCGTTGCGCTACCTCCCCACCGACGACATCGGCGTGCACCTCACCTTGAACTGCGAATACGAGGCGTACCGGTTCGGGCCGATCACTCACGCACCCTCCCTCCTCAGCGGCGAAGCGGGATTCCCCCGGCACATCGCCGATCTGTGGGAGCACGCCGACACCGAAGAGGTGCTGCGCGAGTGCCGAGCCCAGATCGAACGAGCCCTGGCGTGGGGCATCGACGTCACCCATCTCACGCCGCATCTCACCGCCATCACGCTTCGACCCGAGTTCTTCGACGTCTACCTCGAGCTCGCCGTCGAGTTTCGACTGCCCGTGCGGCTGCCGTCCACCATCTCCG
>DATAJN010000387.1:0-3078 GCA_036262105.1 Ilumatobacteraceae bacterium | reverse complement strand
GACGATCTCACACTGCTCGGCGGGGTCCGCCACGGTCGCACGTTGGGTTCGCCGGTGGCCATCGAGATCAAGAACAGCGAGTGGTTCCGCAGCGACAAGTGGCACGCGGAGATGTCGCCTGCACCGGGCGTCACGGCCCAGCCCCTCACCCAGGTGCGACCCGGCCACGCCGATCTGGTCGGCATGCAGAAGTACGGCTTCACCGATGCTCGCGACGTGCTGGAGCGGGCCAGTGCCCGGGAGACGGCCGCCAGGGTGGCTGCCGGTGCTGTGGTCAAGAAGTTGCTGGCAGAGCTCGGTGTCTCGATCCTGTCGCACGTGATCCAGATGGGCGCCGTTCGATCGAAGGCAGTTGAACGACCCACCATCGCCGACCTGCAACGCGTCGATGAGTCGCCGGTGCGCTGCTTCGACAGCGCAGCCGAGGCGGCGATGATCGAAGAGGTCAAGGCTGCGGCGAAAGATGGCGACTCGCTCGGCGGTGTTGTCGAGGTGCTCGGCTACGGCATGCCGATCGGTCTCGGCAGCCACGTGCACTGGGATCGCAAGATCGACGGGGCCTTGGCGCAGGCGATCATGAGCATCCAGGCCGTGAAGGGCGTCGAGATCGGCGACGGTTTCGAGGTGGCCGGGCGGCGCGGAAGTGCGGCGCACGACGCGATCGCATGGGACGAGCAGACCGGCGAGTATCGCCGCGAGTCCACGCTCGCCGGCGGTACGGAAGGCGGCATGACCACCGGCGAGCTGTTGGTGGTGCGAGCCGCCATGAAGCCACTCGCCACGTTGAACCAGCCCACGCTGAAGACAGTCGACGTCATCACGAAGGAGTCGACGGTCAGCTTCAAGGAGCGCACCGATGTCACGGCTGTGCCCGCCATGGGTGTGGTCGCCGAAACAATGGTTGCACTGGTCGTCGCCGCGGAAGCGCAGCGCAAGTTCGGCGGCGACTCACTGACAGAGTTCGTGCGCAACGCGGAGTCGTTCCGCAGCTCGCTCGGTTAGCCGTCGTGGGGATCGCAGCGAACCAGCACCTCGTCCTCGTCGGCTTGATGGGATCGGGCAAGACCACTGTGGCGCGCGTCGTTGCCGACCGCCTCGGACGGCGGGTCATCGACACCGACGCCGTGATCGAAAGCTCCACCGGCCGAACGGTCCGCGAGATCTTCGTCGACGACGGCGAGGACGCGTTCCGGTCGATGGAGTCGGCGGCTCTCGTTGGCGCGCTCGCCGACCCGACTCCGGCGGTGATCGCTGCGGCGGGTGGGGTGGTGTTGCGCGACGAGAACCGCACGGCGTTGAAGAACTCCGATGCCAAGGTTGTGTGGCTGTGCGCGACTCCGCCGGTGCTCGTCGAGCGGATCGGTTCGGGCACACATCGTCCGTTGCTCGACAACGATCCCGCGGGCACGTTGCAGCAGATGCACGACACACGCGAGGCGTTGTACCGCGAAGTTGCCGATGCAGTCGTTCTGGTCGATCACCGCAGCATCAGCGATGTCGTCGAGGCGGTCCTGCGATGATCGCCATTCCGGTATCGCTGGGTGATCGCAGCTACGACGTGCTGGTCGGGCACGGGGCGCGGCACGAGTTGGCCGGCCTGTTGCCGTCGACCGCCAAACGAGCAGCGATCGTCACCCAGGCCGGGGTTCCCCTCGACATCCACCCGGGCGTGCCGGCCGAGGTCTTCACGATCGGCGATGGCGAGAGCCACAAGTCGCTCGGTACGATCGAAGAGCTCAGCCGCGGCTTCGCTCGGTTCGGTCTCACACGAAACGATGTGGTGATCGGCGTGGGCGGGGGAATGGTCACCGATGTCGCCGGGTTCGCCGCCGCGTCGTGGCACCGCGGGGTAGCGGTGGTGCATGTTGCCACGACTCTTGTCGGAATGGTCGATGCCGCAATCGGCGGCAAGACCGGCGTCAACCTCACGACCGTCGACGGTGTCGGAGGCAAGAACCTGATCGGCGCCTATTGGCAGCCGGCGGGAGTCGTGTGCGACCTCGATGCGCTGGTCACCCTCCCGCCGCGTGAGCTGCGCTGTGGTCGCGGCGAGATGGCCAAGTACCACTTCCTCACCGGCGACGACCTACTGGCCATGGACGAAGCCGAGCGTATTGCCAGATGCGTGCAGATCAAGGCCGACTTCGTGTCGAGCGACGAGCGTGAGTCGGGCAGGCGAGCGCTGTTGAACTACGGCCACACGTTGGCGCACTCCTTGGAAACCGCCACCGGCTACTCGCTCGCTCACGGCGAGGCGGTCGCCATCGGGCTGATCTACGCAGCCACACTCGCCCACCACCTCGGTCGAATCGACCGTCGCCGGGTCGAGCAGCACTACGAGGTCGTGGGCGGTCTGTACGAGCTCGACACCGAGCTTCCTCCTGGAGTCGATCATGGGCGGCTGCTCGAGTTGATGGCTCGCGACAAGAAGGCACTCGGCAGCGGGCTGACCTTCGTCCTGGATGGCCCGGCCGGCGTCGAGGTGGTCGCCGATGTACCGGCCGATGCAGCCGCCGACGCGCTCGACGCGATGATGCTGGGGTGACCACACCCCGCTTGGCCACTTCCAGGCTGCTGATGCGTGAGTGGCGCGACAGCGATTGGGAACCCTATGCCCAGCTGAATGCCGACCCGGAGGTGATGCGTCACTTCCCGTCCGTGCTCACTCCAGAGCAGAGCGCCGAAATGATCGAGCGGATGGCGGCGGCGTGGGTCGATCGCGGTTTCGGGCTGTGGGCGGTCGAACGAACCGACACGACCGAGTTCATCGGGTTCGTCGGTCTCTCCGCGCCGAGCTGGCAGGCCAGCTTCACTCCCTGTGTCGAGGTCGGTTGGCGGCTCGCCAAGCAACATTGGGGTCACGGCTTCGCTCCGGAAGCCGCGATTGCGGCGCTCGAGTGGGGCTTTGCCAACGCCGATCCACCCGACGACCAGATCGTCAGCTTCACCACGGTTTCCAATGTCAACTCGCGCCGTGTCATGGAGAAGATCGGCATGGTGCACGACCTCGACGGCGATTTCGATCACCCGTTCCTGCCCGAGTGGTCCGAGCGCCGCCATGTCCTCTACCGAATCGGT
>DATAJN010000386.1:0-1582 GCA_036262105.1 Ilumatobacteraceae bacterium | reverse complement strand
AGTCGTCGACAAGATCCACTCCGCCGTCGAAGGTGACGTGGGCAACACAGTTCGAAGGCATCTGTGACCCGAGTTGGCCCGCGCCGACGCGCACAGCACCGGTCACCACGACTCCCACGAACAGGAGGCAGAGAAATCGCTTCACGCAGCAGAGATCGATGACGACCAGGGCCGAGCGGAAAGCGTGCGAGGTAGCCTCAACCCTTCGCTATGGAACGCTTCGGCCTGGTTGGCCTCCCCAACGCGGGCAAGAGCTCGCTGTACAACGCCCTCACGGGCGGCGGCGCGCTCGCCGCTCCCTACGCCTTTGCAACCAAGGATCCGAACATCGGTGTGGCCAAGGTGCCCGACGAGCGGGTCGACCGCTTGGCAGCAATGAGCAAGTCGAAGTCGATCGTGCACGCTGCTGTGCAGGTGGTCGACATCGGCGGTCTCGTCGAGGGTGCATCGAAGGGCGAGGGCCTGGGCAACAGGTTCCTCGCCAACATCCGCGAGGTCGACGCGATCGTCTTGGTCTTGAGGGCCTTTCAAGACGACGACGTCACCGGCCCGAGCGACCCCATCGAACATCTTCGAGTGGTGGAGATCGAACTGGCTCTTGCCGACTTGGAAACGATCGAGAAGCGTCTCAACCAGCCGACGCGCCAGGCCAAGCTCGACAAGACTGCGGCCGGCGAGCTCGAACCACTGCAAGCCGCGTACGACGCTCTCTCCGAAGGTCGGCCGCTGTACCGAGCCGGTCTCAAACCCGAGTGGCGCGAGCAATTGAAGCCGTACTTCCTGCTCACCAACAGATCGGTGCTGGCCGTGGTGAACGTCGGCGAGGGCGATCTCGGACGGATCCCGGAAGTCGAACAGCAAGTGCGTAACGAGTTCGAGTCAGCCGGCGACAACGTCGAAGTCATCGGCATGTGCGTGCAGCTCGAGGCCGAGGCCGCCACCATCGTCGATCCGGCCGAACGGGCCGAGATGCTCGAAGGTTTCGGGCTCGGCGAGGGGGCGCTGTTCCGCATGGTTCGCAGCTCCTATCACCTACTGGGCTTGCGAACGTTCCTCACCACCGGCGAGAAGGAGACGAGGGCGTGGACGTTCTACGCCGGCTCCAGCGCGCCGGAGTGCGCCGGCCGGATCCACACCGATTTCCAGCGAGGCTTCATCAAGGCCGAAGTGATCCACTGGGATGAACTGTTGGAGATCGGGTCGTGGTCGAAGGCTAGAGATCTGGGCAAGATCCGCATCGAAGGCAAGGACTACCATCCCATCGACGGCGACACGATGGAGTTCCGCTTCAACGTGTAGCAGGGGTTTCGCGGACTGCGGCGATTCAGCCGTAGTGCGTCTTCTAGGTGCGTCCAGTTTCGCCCTGTTCGTTTGGAGGATTGACCTGAGAAGGACCAATCCGGGACCAAGCCTGTCGCGATCCTCGCTCAACGCCCCGATCGCCCGACCCTTCGGGAGTGTCGCGGGCGCTTCGGCCGCGGCGGCTCGAGCGTCGAACGGCAGCTCGAAGCGCGTGTCGCGTCTGTGCGACGAGTTGCCGGGCGGAGGCGCGTGTGCTCTTGACGAGAGTCGACGAAGCAAG
>DATAJN010000385.1:0-2634 GCA_036262105.1 Ilumatobacteraceae bacterium | reverse complement strand
GTCGAGGTCTCCCTCCTGCCCGATCCGCCGGTCGAGGGCTGGCAGCGGCTCAACGTGCGTACCGAGGAAGGTCGCGTCCTACCCGGTTGGTGGCGGAAGTATGGCGACTTCTTGCTGACCGTGGTGGCGGGTGTGGCCGTTCCCCCTCCACGGCCGCTCGTCGATCCGCCCGGACTTGCGTCTGCCCAGCCCGCGCACTCGTGGCTCACCTCGCCCCTTGTCGACGGGGGTGGCTGACCGAGCAGAATGCGTCGCATGGAAGTCGGATTGCCTGATCGCGCCCAAGTTGTGATCATCGGTGGAGGCGTCGTCGGTTGCAGCGTCGCCTATCACCTCGCCAAGCGGGGGTGCACCGACGTCGTGCTGCTGGAGCGCAATCAGCTCACCTCCGGCACCACCTGGCATGCCGCCGGGCTGATCACGACGGCTCGTCCGACGTCGGGGATGCGACAGGTCGTGAAGCGCAGCATCGAGGTGTTCAAGATGCTCGAGACCGACACCGGCTTGTCGACGGGATGGGAGCCCACCGGCACGCTCCACCTGGCGACCAACCTCGACCGGTGGGAGGAACTGAAGCGCCAAGCTTCGGTCAGCAAGCACGACGACATCGCCATCGACATCCTCGACGTGGATCGCACACTCGAGATGTTTCCATTGCTCAGCGGGGATGGGCTCGTCGGGTCGCTGTTCTATCCCGACGACGGGCGCGGCAACGCCACAGACACCACCATGTCGCTCGCCCGTGGCGCTCGCCAGCGGGGTGTGCAGATCTTCGAGAACATGCCCGTCGTCGGAATCCGCCACGATGGTCGCCGAGTGAGCGGGGTCGACACGGCCACCGGCGCGATCGAGGCCGAGTACGTGATCAATTGCGGAGGCATGTGGGGTCGTCAGCTCGCCGGGCTCGCCGGTGTGCAGGTTCCGTTGCAGGCGCTGGCCCACTACTACATCGTCACCGAGGCGATCCCCGGCCTGGCCCGCGGACTGCCCACCATCAAGAGCTCCGACGACTGGATGTACGTGAAGAACGAGGGCGAGGGGCTGATGGTGGGGTTCTTCGAACCGGGTAGCCACCCGTGGCAGTCGTCCGGAATCCCCGACGGCCCCGCATTCATCCAACTCCCCGACGACTGGGATCACCTCGGACCGTTCTACGAGATGGCCATCAAGCGCATCCCAGCGCTCGCCACGGCCGGCATCCGACTGTTCTTCGGGGGTCCGGAGAGCTTCACGCCGGATGGCGTGTACCACTTCGGCGAAGCACCGAACTTGCAGAACTTCTACATCGCCGCCGGCTTCAACTCGACCGGTTTCCTCACCGGGCCTGGTATCGGCTCGGTGCTGGCCGACTGGCTCGTCGACGGCCGCCCGTCGATCGATCTCCCCGAGGCCGACCCGGCACGGGTGATGCCCCACGAGACCAATCGTCGATTCCTCGAGCAGCGGGTGACCGAAACCCTCGATGTTGCCTACGACATGCACTGGCCGTACTTCCAGCGCCAGAGCGCGCGACCATTGCGGCGCAGCCCGCTCTACGAACGCACCGCGGCGAACGGCGCGGTGTTCGGCGAGCTGTTGGGTTGGGAGCGGCCCAACTGGTACGCGCCCGATGGCGTGAACCGTGAGTACGTGTACGCGTACGGCCGCCAGAACTGGTTCGAGCACGCCGCCGCAGAACATCGGGCTGTTCGCGAGGCGGTTGGCGCGTTCGACATCTCCAGCTACGGGAAGTTCTCCGTTCAAGGCCGTGATGCGGTGCATGCTTTGCAGCGGATCTGCGCCGCCGACATCGATGTGCCACTCGGCCGCATCGTGTACACGCAATGGCTGAATCGATTCGGTGGGATCGAGGCCGACCTCACCGTCACGCGCCTCACCGAATGCGAGTTCCTGGTCCTGTCGGCCCCGGCTACGACGCCTCGGGATCTTGCGTGGATTCGCCGACACATCGTCGACGACGAGTTCGTGACGGTGACCGATGTGTCCGGCACGATGGCGATGATCGCCGTGATGGGGCCCGAATCGCGCGCCCTGCTGCAGGGGTTGACCGACTGCGATCTGTCGAACGAAGCGTTCGCCTTCGGCGCATCGCGGGAGATCGATCTCGGTCTCGGGTACGTCCGCGCCACTCGCATCACCTATGTCGGCGAGCTCGGCTGGGAGCTCCTCGTTCCCTACGACATCGCCGCACACATCTACGACACCGTCATGGCCGCCGGCTGCCGTCCGGCCGGCTATCACGCGCTCAACTCGCTTCGCCTGGAGAAGGGCTACCGCAGTTGGGGCCACGACATCTCCGCCGGCGATTCGCCGTTGGATGCAGGGCTCGCCTTCACGATCGCCTGGGACAAACCCGGCGGGTTCGTCGGGCGAGATGCGTTACTCACCCAACGTGAGCGCGGAGTCCAGCGGCGGCTCGTGCAGTTCGCGCTCGACGACCCTGCGCCGCTGCTGCTGCATGGCGAGCCGATCCTCCGCGACGACGTCTGTGTCGGGCACCTCACGTCGGCGATGTACGGCCACACGATCGGCTCGTCGATCGGCATGGGATACGTCTCTGCTCCATCTTCCGACCACAAGCGCAGTTGGTTCGAGGAGGGCAACTACTCCATCGAGGTGGCGGGTGTCGCCGTA
>DATAJN010000384.1:0-3834 GCA_036262105.1 Ilumatobacteraceae bacterium | reverse complement strand
ACAAGCGGGCCCGTTACGCCATCGAGGCCCGCTTCGGCCTGCTCGACGGCGAGCGCAAGAGCTTCCGCGAGGTCGGCGAGAACCTCGGCGTCACCGCAGAAGCCGCTCGTCGCCTCGTCAGCCGGGCCGTTGCCGGCCTGCGCGAAGACGCCGTGCGCATCTTGGCTGCCTGATTGCCTCACGCGCCACGTCGGCGCTTATGTCGGCGACATTCGTAGGCCCTCTTCGTTAGCATTGCCAACGTGGCAAAGGCGTGGACTCCGTCGTCGTGGCAGAACTTCCCTGCAGAGCAGCAGCCCGATTGGCCCGATCAGGGAGACCTCGATCGGGCGTTGAAGCAGATTGCTTCCTATCCCCCGTTGGTCTTCGCCGGCGAGGCCCGCTCGCTGCAGTCCACTCTCGGCCACGTCGCCGCCGGCAACGCGTTCATGTTGCAGGCCGGCGACTGTGCCGAGAGCTTCGAGGAGTTCTCGGCCGTCAACATCCGTGAGAAGTTGCGCGTCATCCTGCAGATGGCGGTCGTCCTCACCTATTCGCTCGGTGTTCCGGTGGTCAAGGTCGGCCGCATCGCCGGCCAGTTCGCCAAGCCGAGATCGGCTCCGTTCGAACGGGTCGGCGATGTCGATCTTCCGACGTTCCGCGGGCACATGGTCAACGACCCGAACCCAACCGAAGCGGCACGTGTCGCCTCGGCCGACCGGCTCGTGCAGGCGTACCACCAATCCGCATCGACACTGAACCTGTTGCGCGCCTTCACCAAGGGCGGGTTCGCCGACCTCGCCCGGGTTCACGCGTGGACCCAGGAGTTCGTGGCGTCCAGCCCAGAGGGGCGCGCCTACGAGCAGGTGGCCGCCGAGATCGATCGCGCTCTGCGATTCATGCGTGCTTGCGGCGTCGACACCGAGAACAACCACAACCTTCACGAGGTCGACTTCTACACCAGCCACGAGGCTCTGCTGCTCGGCTACGAAGAGGCGCTCACGCGGCAGGATTCACTGAGCGGCGGATGGTACGACTGCTCTGCGCACATGTTGTGGATCGGCGAGCGCACACGCCAACTCGACGGTGCACACATGGAGTTCCTTCGCGGTGTCGGCAACCCCGTCGGCTGCAAGATCGGCCCCACCACATCCGCCGACTTCGTGCTGGAGCTCTGCGACAAGCTCAATCCGGCGCGTATCCCCGGGCGGCTCACACTGATCAGCCGCATGGGCGCCGACCACGTCGAAGACAGCCTCCGACCGCTCCTTCGAGCCGTGCGCGAGACAGGCCACCCCGTCGTATGGGCCTGCGACCCGATGCACGCGAACACCTTCACGTCGGTGTCAGGGCGCAAGACACGCGACTTCGACCACATCTGCGCGGAGATCGACGGCTTCGTCCGGGCCCACACCGCCGAAGGCACCTGGCCGGGCGGCATTCACGTCGAGCTCACCGGCGACAACGTCACCGAGTGCGTGGGCGGTGCCGACAAGATCCTCGACAGCCAGCTCGACGACCGTTACCAAACGGTTTGCGACCCGCGGCTGAACGCACGCCAGAGCCTCGATCTGGCATTTCACGTGGCCGAAGTGCTGCGCTCCACCGGCCTCGCCTGAACCCGATCCGGCCGGAACAGTGCAGGCGCTGCGACTGACGGATTCGTGGCCGGTCGACAACGTTGCCGTTGCCGTCGTTCACCTCGATGGGTCGATCGACACGAGCGGCGACCAGGGCCGGCAGTTTCGCATCGCCTCCGTGGCCAAGACGATCACGACGTGGGCCTGTCTCATTGCTGTCGAAGAGGGAATCGTCGCCCTCGATCAACCCGTCGGTCAACCCGGCTGCACGTTGCGGCACCTGCTGTGCCACGCCGGCGGTTACGGCTTCGATGGCCCCGAGCCGATCGCCAGACCGGAACGGACGAGGATCTACTCCAACACGGGCATCGAGATGGCGGCGGCCGCCGTCGCAGATGCGGCGGGGATCTCGTTCGGCCAGTACCTCGACGAAGGCGTGCTGCAACCGCTCGGCATGTCGGCGACAACCCTGAACGGGTCGCCCGCACATCGCATGTCGAGCACCGCGGCCGACATGACCCGCTTCATCGTCGAAGTCCGCCGGCCGCGATTGATCTCCTTGCCGAGCGCCACACAGGCACGAACACCCCAATTTTCAGAGCTCAGCGGCACCATCCCCGGCGTCGGGCGGTTCTCGCCGTGCCCGTGGGGTCTCGGTTTCGAGGTCCGCGGAGCGAAGAGCCCTCATTGGACCGGCACAACGAACTCGCCGGAGACGTTTGGACATTTCGGTGGCGCCGGTACCTTCATGTGGGTGGATCCTGCCGTGGGGGTGGCTTGCCTCGCTCTGACCGATAGAGCGTTCGACGAGTGGGCCGGCGAGGCGTTGCACGCCTGGCCAGTCTTCAGCGACGCGGTACTTGCCGAGGCCTCGGCATGATGTATCGGCCGGGCGATCGAGTCCGGTTCGAAACGACCGGAGACGACGGCTGGCCACTGATTCGATACGGCTTCGTCGGTGGCGTGTCGGGCAATGGCGGACCGATCGTGGTCATGCTCGACGGCGAGCTCACCGGCGATGTCGTCAACCGCTCTGAACTGCAACCGGTGTCGATCACCAGCGTCGAGCTGTGCCTGCACGGTGTCGACCTGATCGACGATCCCGAGTTGCGCAAGGGTCTCGTCGCGCTGTGGCACGCAGAAGCCGATTCGGCCGGCCTCGATGTCGATGAGCTGCGTCCGATCGGCGACGGCCAACGCGAATCGGAAGCTTGCTGGGCACTGGCCGAGCTGCTGACCGCCGATCAGTACTACGTCGTGCGGGCCATCCAATTGCCCAACGAGCCCGAGATCATCCGGGTTCGCGCTGAAAGTCGCTGACGATCAGCTGAGCCGCTCGACGATCATGGCCATTCCCTGGCCGCCGCCGACGCACATGCTCTCCAGACCGTAGGTCTTGTCCTCGAACTGCAGGCCGTTGATGAGCGTCGTCATGATGCGGGCGCCGGTCATGCCGAATGGATGACCGAGAGCGATCGCCCCTCCGTGGATGTTCAGTTTCTCCATCGGGATCCCCAGGCGCTTGGCCGACGGGATGACCTGAGCAGCGAAGGCCTCGTTGATCTCGACGAGATCGATCTGATCGATGGTCATGCCGGCTCGAGCGAGGGCTTGCTTGCAGGCTTCGATGGGTCCGAGTCCCATGATCTCCGGGTTGATGCCCGAGACACCCGAAGCAATGATGCGAGCCAACGGTGTGAGGCCCAGTTGCTTGGCTTTTGTGTCGCTCATCACCATCACCGCGGCAGCGCCGTCGTTCAACGGGCAGGCGTTACCGGCGGTGACGGTGCCGTCGGGACGGAAGACCGGCTTCAACTGACTGACGGTTTCGTAGTTGGTGCCCGGCCGCGGGCCGTCGTCCCGGCTCACCACGGTGCCGTCGGCGAGCGTCAGCGGCGTGATCTCGCGCTCGAAGAAGCCGTTGTCGACGTGATCGCAGGCCAAGTTCTGCGAACGCACGCCGAAGCGGTCCATCTCTTCGCGTGTCAGGCCTTCTGCCTCGACGACGTTCTCCGCGGTTTGACCCATGGCGATGTACATGTCGGGAAGGCCTTCAGGTGGCGTCCACGGTCCCTGCCCGCCCTGCGCACGTTGCTTGGTGCGCTCGCCGGACGGCTTGAACACGTCGTTCGGTGCTGTGTCACTGGCGCCCGAGGCATAGCGGCTGACGGTCTCGACGCCTGCGGCGATGAAGCAGTCGCCCTCACCCGCCTTGATGGCGTGGAACGCCATGCGGATCGTTTGCAGGCTCGATGAGCAGTAACGGTTGACGCTG
>DATAJN010000383.1:0-5686 GCA_036262105.1 Ilumatobacteraceae bacterium | reverse complement strand
ACTACGAGGGTCGTTTTCATCATCTTCGCGGCGTCGGCCTCAACCCCCTTCCCACACATCCGTTGCCGATCACGATCGGCAGTGGGGCATCCGATGCCGTACTGCGACGAGTGGTGCGCAAGGCCGATGGGTGGATGCCGCTGCTGATCCCCGGCCTCGACACCATCGACATCGTCAGCGCCGTCACCAAGCTGCGCCAATTCGCCGAGGACGCGGGGCGCGATCCCGCATCGCTTGCGATCCATGGCCGCGCCTACATCGGCCCGGGCTGGCAGGCCGCGGTGGAGCAGGCAGCGGCGCTCGGGTTCAGCGACTGCAGCATCGGCTTCAACCGGCTGGCCCAACCGGGTCTGTCGCACGCTGCGCACCTCGCCGCCGTCATCGCCGCGAAGCCGGACATCGACGCACTCGTCGGCTGATTCTCCGTGGACGACATCATCATCGCCGGTGGAGGTATTGGTGGCCTGACGGCAGCGCTGAGCCTGCACCGCGCCGGGTTCGCGGTGAGGGTGTTCGAGAGTGTCGATCGGATCCAGGCGCTGGGAGTGGGCATCAACCTGCTTCCCCATGCTGTTCGCGAGCTCGATGCGCTCGGTCTTGCCGGCCAGCTTGCGGCAAACGGCATCACACCATCGACGCTGGCCTACTTCACCAAGCGCGGCGAGCCGATCTGGGATGAGCCGCGAGGTTTGGCCGCCGGATACCGATGGCCGCAGATCTCGATCCACCGCGGCGTGCTGCACACCATCCTCCATGAGGCGGCCGAGGCAGAGATCGGCGCCGACCGGATCCACACCGGCTGTCATCTCGACCGCTTCGTCGAGACCTCAGCCGGCATCGAGGTGACGTTCATCGACAGACGCAGCGGGGTTGTCGTGGCCACCGCGAAGGGATCGATGTTGGTCGCCTGCGACGGCATTCACAGCGTGGCTCGCAAGCACTTCTATCCGAACGAGGGGATGCCCAAGTGGAACGGGTCGCTGCTCTGGCGCGGACTCGCCGACGGACCACCGGTCTTCGATGGTCGCACGATGCTGTGGGCCGGTCATCCGCGCCAGAAGTTCGTGTTGTACCCGGTGCTCGATCTGCCGGCGGGCCGCCAGCAACTCAACTTCATCGCCGAACTGCGCACGGAGTCGACCGAGCTCCTCGAGCGCGAGGACTGGAACCGGGCCGGCGACCTCGCCGATTTCCTTCCGCAGTTCGAGGACTGGGTGTTTCCGTGGCTCGATGTTCCAGCACTGATCGCCTCGGCTCCGGGCACGTTTCTCTTCCCGATGGTCGATCGCGATCCGGTCGAACACTGGTCGTTCGGCCGAACGACGTTGCTCGGGGACGCCGCCCACCCGATGTATCCCATCGGCTCCAATGGTGCGTCACAGGCAATCCTCGATGCGCGAACGCTCACCGGCTGCCTGCTCTGCCACGTCGATGATGTCGATGGTGCCTTGCGTCGGTACGACGAGGCACGTCGCCCGGCGACTTCGGCGATCGTGTTGGCCAACCGCGGTTTGGGCCCTGAGCTGCCGATGCAACTGGTCGAAGAACGTGCGCCCGATGGGTTCGAGCGACTCTCCGATGTGGTCACCGCAGAGGAGATCCTCGCGGTCACCGACGGTTACCGAAAGATGGCCGGGTTCTCACTGCAACAGCTGCACGACCAGCCGTCGCTCGCCGACATGAAGTACTAGAGCGCTGCGCAGAGCGCCAGCAGCCCGGCATCGGTGAGATCCGCAAGCTCGTAGTTCATCCGCTTCGGCCATGTCGAGAGCTTGGCGATCACGGTGTCGCTCGGATGGTGGATCATCAGCATCTGGCCGTTGATGCCGAGCCCGCAGTAGATGCCCGCCAGGCTGTCGTAGACCCACCAGAGGTCGTGATAGCAGGCGTTCGGGCCCTGTCGAGCGGGCTGGCGAATCAACGCGAACGCATCGATCAGCTCCTGTGAACGAGTCGTCGGCCTGTGCATCCACTCGGCCGGCACGATCTGTCGGTCTCCGATCTGCCCGCGCCGGAGGCACATCACACCGAAGCGGGCCAGGTCTTCCAGGGTCGTGCAGATCCCTCCCTCGACCACCGGGAAGCCTGCCGCGTCGACGATGATGTCGGCGTCGTTCGCCGCGAACTGCGACCAGATGTGCCGCGAGAACAGATCCGCGAAGGGCTCCCCGGCGGCCTCGCACATCAGCCAGGCCAGCACGTCGGGCAGGATCGACCGGTACTTGAACGAACCGCCGTGCGGCTCGGTGTTGGAGAGTTGACCGATCCATCGATAGGTATCTGTCGGAATGTCGGTGCGTATGCGCGTGGTGTAGCCGGAAACCTGTTCGATCAACCGACCGTCGCTGTCGGGATTGTCGTAGTCCTCCTCGTCGAACTGCGTGCCTGCCCGCATGTCGAGCAGGTGTTGCACGCTGCAGCCTTCCCACGACGTACCCCGGAGGCCGCGGATGTAGTCCGGCACGCAAGCGCGCACATCGATGATGCCTCGCCCGGCCAGGACCCCGGCGAGCGTCGAGGTCAGTGACTTGGAGACCGACATCAGCAGATGAGTGTCGGTCGGGCTCATCAATCCGCCGTAGTACTCGTGGAGCACCTCACCGCCTCTGACCACCATCAGGCCATCGGTGAACGTCGCCGTGAACATCTCCGGGAGCGTCCAACGGCGATCGTCGTGTTCGAAGGTGAAGCTCCGGAAGTCGTCGAGCCGGCGCGGCAGAGGCTCGACACGATCGGGCGAGCGGGCGATTCGCGCCGTTCGGGTCAGCTCCCGGACGTGCAGGAAGCCCCAGCGATTGTGTGGCGCATCGATCCAATTCTCCGAGTTCGTCGTGCCACGTTGCCTTGCACTAGACGGCGCCATATCACCTGCACGCTATAGCGAGTCGTGGCGGCACGTTTACGGTTTGTACAATCCGGCGACGACGATGTGTGGAGAGAGCCGTGCTCGCTGACCGATTGAACAAGCTTGGTACCGAGACTGCTTTCGCCGTCTCGCTCGCCGCGGCGGAATGGGCCGCGAAGGGGAACAAGATCTTCCCGTTCCACCTCGGCGACATCAACCTGCCGACTCCCGCAAACGTGGTCGATGCCATGAACCGAGCGATTGCCGACGGCAAGACCGGCTACTGCCCCGCAGCCGGTATCGCCCCGCTGCGGCAGGCGTTGGCCGATGATGTGTCGATGCGACGCGGCCTTGCCTACGGCCCCGACAACGTCGCCGTGCAACCTGGTGGCAAGCCGGTGATCGGCAAGTTCCTGCAGGTCGTGATGAATCCGGGAGACGGAGTGTTGTTTCCAACGCCGGGCTACCCGATCTACGAAAGCCAGGTCGACTATCTCGGGGGAGTTGGCCAGCCGTACCGATACACCCAGACACCGTCCGGGTTTGCCATCGACCTCGATCACCTGCGTAGTCAGATGACACCGGCGACCAAAGTCCTGATCTACAACAACTTGCAGAACCCGCTCGGCTGCGAGAGCTCGCTCGAGGAAATGGCGGCTCTCGCCGAGATCGCGATCCGGCACGACCTGTGGGTGCTCAGCGACGAGGCCTACTTCGAGATGCGCTACTCCGGCACCAGCACGTCGATCGCATCACTCCCGGAGATGCAGGCACGTACGGTGATCCTCTACACGTTCTCCAAGAAGTTCGCCATGACCGGTTGGAGGCTCGGTGCTGCCGTGGGGCCCGACGAACTGATCTCCCAGATCACCAAGATCAACACCAACGACGAGAGCTGCACGACTCACTTCGTGCAGGCGGCCGGTGTCGAGGCACTGCAAGGTGAGCAAGACGGCCCGCGAGCGATCCTCGCCGAGCTCGAACGTCGCCGTGATGCCGCGGTCACCGAGCTCCAGACCGTCCAGGGCATGGTGGTGTCCAAACCGGAGAGCACCTTCTATCTCTTTCCCAACGTCACCCAGGCGATGGCGGCGATGGAGTTCACCGATGTCACCGCGTTCGCCGATGCGGCACTGCGGGCCACGGGCGTCTCGTTCTGCACGCGCCGTCACTTCGGCCGGCCCCTGCCAGGTGAGCGCGAGCAGTACGTTCGGTTCGCCTACTCCGGGATCTCAGTCGACGACATCCAACTCGGGCTCGGCAAACTTCGCCAATGGATGGAGGTGGCCTGATGTTGCCGCGGATCATCGTGGCAGGGCACATTCCTGACGCAGGGCTCGATGTGCTCCGTCCACACGGCGACGTGTGGGGATGGAAGCACGATGACCCCATCGAGATCGACGAGCTGTACGAGCGGATCAGCGGCGCCGATGCCGTTCTCACCTTGCTGACCACCAAGGTCGACCATTCGTTTCTCGATGCAGCCGGTCCACAGCTCAAGGTCGTTTCCAACGTGGCGGTCGGGTACAACAACATTGACGTCGCCGAATGCCGCCGCCGCGGTGTCATCGCCACCAACACGCCCGGCGTGCTCACCGAGGCCACTGCCGACATCGCCATGGCCTTGATCCTGATGGTCACTCGCCGCCTCGGTGAGGGAGAACGCATCGTCCGCTCGAAGCAGCCGTGGCAGTGGGGGATGTTCATGCTCCTGGGCTCGGGTCTGCAGGGTCGCCGTCTGGGCGTCGTCGGCATGGGTGCGATCGGTCAGGCCCTCGCCCGCCGTGCCAGGGCATTCGGGATGACCGTCGTGTACACCAATCGCGGCGCGATCGCACCGGAGGTCGAAGCCGAACTGGGCGCCGAACAAGTTGAGCTCGACGAGCTCCTCACCACCTCCGATGTCGTCACGATCAACTGCCCCTACTCGTCGGAAACCCACCATCTCATCGGTGGTGAACAGTTCGAGCTCATGCGCGACTCCGCGTTCCTCGTCAACACCGCTCGCGGACCGATTGTCGACGAGGACGCGTTGGTGCAGGCCCTGCGCAGCGGGGCCATCGCTGGCGCAGGCCTCGACGTGTACGAGAACGAACCGACGCTCGCGGCTGGTCTCGCCGAGCTCGACAACGCGGTGCTGCTCCCGCACCTCGGCTCGGCCACGGTCGAGACCCGCGCGGCAATGGCCGTCCTGGCAGCGCGCAACACCGTCGCTGTGCTCGGCGGTCAGCCGGCGCTGACGCCGATCGACTGATCGGTCAGAGTGGCTCGTAGTCGGTGCAATTGATGTCGCGCGTCTGCTGCCAGAACTCGAGCAGGCTGAACGGCCAGTTCTGAGCAACGCGGCCTGACTCGCTCTTGTACCAGCTGTTGACGCTCGATGCTCCCCACGCCATCAGCCGGTTCCCGTCGTCGATGCGCGCGTTGTATGCGTCGTGGACGGCCGGCAGGCAATCGATCGCCCGCACGTTCGTGGTCAACACGTGGCGAAGGCATTGCATGACGTAGTGCACTTCGCACTCGGAGAAGTAGATGATGCTGCCGTTGACGACGATGTTGGTGTTGGGGCCGTAAAGCATGAAGAAGTTGGGGAAGTTGGGTACGACGATGCCGAGATAAGCGCGGGCGTCGCCATCCCATTGGTCGTGCAGATCGATGCCCCGGCGACCGACCACCCGCATCGGTGTGAGGAACTTCGAGGCTTGGAAACCGGTGCCGTAGATGATGACGTCGACTTCGTGAACGGTGCCATCACGCAGCCGCAAACCCGTTGGTTCGATGGCGGCGATGGGGTCGGTGATCAGTTGCACGTTGCCGCGCTTCAACGTGGTGGCCCACACG
>DATAJN010000382.1:0-4125 GCA_036262105.1 Ilumatobacteraceae bacterium | reverse complement strand
CCGATCGAGGCTTCTGCGCCATCGGCCGGCTCCTCGCCGGGCTCGACCGCCCGACCGTCTTCGTCCACGAGGGCGGCTACGTGCTGCCGACCCTGGCCGAGCACACACTGGCCGTGCTGACGGGTTTCGAATCCTGACTGGCTTGGTAGGCTTTTGCTCATGGCAGTGACTGTTCGAATCCCAACCACGATGCGTCCGATTGCGGGCGGTGTCTCGACCGTTCAGGTCGACGGTGTGACGCTGGCCGACGTGCTCGGCAACCTCGACAGGGCCCATCCGGGCTTTCGCGAGCGGCTGTTCGACGACAGCGGTGAGCTGCGCAAGTTCGTCAACGTGTTCGTCGCCGACGACGACGTGCGCTACCTCGACGGTGTCGACACCAAGGTGCCCGACGGCGAGACTGTCAGCATCATCCCCGCCGTCGCCGGCGGCTGACCACCCGCTCAGAGCTTGGCGACCACCGAGTGGCCGAAGGCGATGACCTCGGCCTTGACTGCACTGTCGTCACCGGGGAACAGCCCCGAGATCACCAATGCCTGGCCGCCGAGGTTGATGTGCAGCTGGGATCCGAAGCTGTAGTACCAGGCCTCACTGCCCAGACCGTCGACCTTCTCGATGTCCGGGAAGATCACCTTCGACTTGTCGTACGAGCCATAGTCTCCGGCGAGTTCGATCGACACCTGGGTGAGTACTCCGCTGGGACCCGTATTGGTCTGGCCGGTGATTTCGTAATCGCAGCCGCCATTGTCAGGGTTGATCACACCGGCAGCGACGGTGCCACCGAAGGCAGCAGCCACATCGTCGGTGGTGACGATGGAGCAAGGGTCGACGTTGCCCGATGGCGCGACCGCGGCGGTTGTCGCAGCGGCATCGGTCGCACTGGGAGTTGCGGCGGTGGTGTCGGCGACAGCCGCTGGAGAAGTGGCCGGAGCCGGTGTCGAAGCAGCGGATGGCGCCGCGGTGGAGATGGTCTTCGAGCCGTCGCTGCTCGAGCAGGCACCTAGGGCCGCGCAAAGTCCGATCATGACAAGGATCCGTCGCATGCGGTGATTGCTAGCACGGTTCGGACGACGCGCTGCCGCGGTTGGGCAGAAAATGACGAAGGCCCCGAGCCGAAGCCCAGGGCCGTCGTTGAATCAACGTGTCGGAGAGCAGGGGACTAGAAGTCCTCCATGCCTCCACCACCCATGCCGCCACCGCTGTCCTTCTCCGGCTTGTCGGCGACGACAGCTTCGGTGGTGAGGAACAAGGCGGCGATCGACGCTGCGTTCTGCAGTGCCGAGCGGGTTACCTTGGCGGCGTCGATGACGCCGATCTTGACCAAGTCTTCGTAGACGCCGGTTGCAGCGTTGAGGCCTTCGGCACCGCTGAGGTTCTTGACCTTGTCGACGGCAACGCCGCCTTCCATGCCGGCGTTCTCGGCGATCTGCTTCAGCGGAGCCTCGAGGCTCTTGGCCACGATGCGAGCACCGGTTGCTTCGTCTCCGGTGAGGCTGTCGGCAACGGCATTGACCGCGGCTTGGGCACGCAGCAAGGCGACGCCGCCGCCGGGCACGACGCCCTCTTCGATGGCGGCCTTCGTGGTCGACACGGCGTCTTCGATGCGGTGCTTCTTCTCCTTGAGCTCGACCTCGGTGGCTGCGCCGACCTTCAGCACGGCAACGCCGCCACTGAGCTTGGCGAGACGCTCTTGCAGCTTCTCCCGGTCGTAGTCGCTGTCGGTGTTGTCGATCTCGGCCTTGATCTGGTTGATGCGGCCCTTGATGTCGTCGTCGCTGCCGCCACCTTCGACGATGGTGGTCTCGTCCTTGGTGATGATGATCTTCTTGGCGTGGCCGAGCAGATCGAGGGTGGTGTTCTCCAGCTTGAGGCCGACTTCCTCGCTGATGACCTGACCACCGGTGAGGATGGCCATGTCTTGCAGCATGGCCTTGCGGCGCTCGCCGAAACCGGGAGCCTTGACGGCTGCCGACTTGAACGTGCCGCGGATCTTGTTGACGACGAGCGTGGCCAGAGCCTCGCCCTCGACGTCTTCGGCGATGATCACTAGTGGGCGACCGCCCTGCATGACCTTCTCGAGCACCGGAAGCATGTCGCGCACCGATGAGATCTTCGAGGAGACGAGCAGAACGTACGGGTCGTCGAGCGAGGCTTCCATGCGCTCCATGTCGGTGGCGAAGTACGGCGAGATGTAGCCCTTGTCGAAGCGCATGCCCTCGACGAGGTCCATCTCCATGCCGAAGGTCTGGCTCTCTTCGACGGTGATGACGCCGTCCTTGCCGACCTTGTCGATGGCCTCGGAGATCATCTGACCGATCTCGTTGTCGGCTGCCGAGATCGAGGCGACCTGGGCGATCTGATCCTTGGAATCGACTTCCTTGGCCAGTGCCTTGATCGACTCGACGGCTGCGTCGACGGCGGCTTCGATGCCCTTCTTGAGGGTCATCGGGTTGGCGCCGGCGGCTACGTTGCGCAGGCCCTCGTGGACCATGGCCCAGGCCAGCACCGTGGCGGTGGTGGTGCCGTCACCGGCGACGTCGTCGGTCTTCTTGGCGACTTCTTTGACCAGTTCGGCGCCGATCTTCTCGTAGGGATCCTCGAGGTCGATCTCCTTGGCGATCGATACACCGTCGTTGGTGATGGTGGGTGCGCCCCACTTCTTCTCCAACACGACATTGCGGCCTTTTGGCCCGAGGGTGACACGCACTGCATCGGCGAGCTTGTTCATGCCGGTTTCCAGTGCGCGACGAGCCTGCTCGTCGAATGCGATCATTTTCGCCATTGCTTTGTGCCTCCACGATGAGGGGTTGATGTCGTTCGCACTCGGAGTGCGCGAGTGCTAGCACTCTAGACCGTCGAGTGCTAATCCAGCAACCGGAGGCACGGGATTCGCTCGCCGTTAGTGTCGGCTCCGTGAACGTGGCGGTCGTCGGAGGAGGGGTTGCCGGCCTCGGGGCCGCGGTCGCCCTGGCGCGGCGCGGTCACAGCGTGACGGTGTTCGAGCGAGACGACACGCCGATGCCGCAATCGGCCGACGAGGCCTTCGACTGGGACCGGCGCGGTGCACCCCAGGTTCGCCACAGTCACGCATTTCTGGCTCGCTTGGTGGGGTTGTTGAAGTCCGACTACGCCGACATCTATGGGCAACTCCTCGACGAGGGTGCAACGGAGATGCCGTTCGGCGTCGACCTGCCGCCGACGATGACTGACTTCGAGCGTCAGCCCGCCGATGACGAGTTGGCGATGCTGGCCTGCCGGCGCACCACCTTCGAATGGGTGCTGCGCCGGGCCGCTCTCGCCGAGGGCCGGGTCGAGTTCCGAACTGGCGTAGCGGTCGTCGGCCTCGTCGCCGAGCCGGGCCCGGACGCGCCGCACATCACAGGCGTGCAGCTTGCCGACGGCAGCACGCTGCCCAGTGATCTTGTCGTCGTGGCCGCGGGCCGGCGCAGTGCGTTGCCCGACTGGTTGCGTGCGGTCGGTTGCACCCCGCCCGACGACGAGGCCGACGACACCGGGATCATCTACTTCAGCCGCTTCTACCGACTGCTCGGCGACGCCGCGTACCCGGCACGAACGGGTCCGATCGGGGGCGACCTGGGCTATCTCAAGTACGGAGTGTTCGTCGGTGACAACAGGACGTTCTCGGTCACTCTGGCGACTCCTATCGGCGACACGGAGCTGCGCACGAAGCTGACCGAGCCCGAGGTGTTCGACGCCTGTGTGCGTCAGCTCGTGGCGACCGCGCCGTGGCTCGATGGACGAGCGGAGCCGATCACCGAGTCGGTCCACGTGATGGCGGGGTTGATCAATCGCTGGCGCCCACACGTCGTCGACGGCCGGCCGCTGGCGACCGGTGTGATCCCCATCGGTGACGCGGTGTTGTGCACCAATCCGCTCTATGGCCGCGGTTGCGCGACCGCATTCTGGGGAGCGCATCTCATGGTGGCAGCGATCGACGACCATCCCCACGATCAACGGCAGATGCCGATCGCCTACCACACCGCGCTGCGTGCCGAGATCTACCCGTGGTATCGCGCCAGCGTCGAGCAAGATGCCGAGGGCAGGCGCGTCGCCGCCGCCTTGATGGCCGGCGAGGATCCCGACGGCGATGCCTCCGACCCACGT
>DATAJN010000381.1:0-4530 GCA_036262105.1 Ilumatobacteraceae bacterium | reverse complement strand
TGACAGGGCCGCCCTGCGGCCGTCGAATTTGTGATGCAGTCACGATATATCGTTATTGCATCGTTGACAACCTGTCATGATGACGAGATGGCAACCTTTCGCGATCACCCATACGAAGCGTCGAACTTCCTCGTCGACATGGGCACCTACGACTCGTCCGATGCGCGAGCAACGTTCTTCCGAGTCGAACTCCCCGATGCAACCGTCGATGTCGTCGCGTACCGCAACGGCAACGAGAAGTCTCAGGAGTCGCGCAAGCAACCGGGCCTCGCCAACTACGGCCCGCTCGTGCTGAAGCGCGGGCTGAGCGGGTCGACCGATCTGTGGGAGTGGTGGAAGCAGGCTCGGGAGGGTCAGCCGAACGTCGATCGCAACATCACGATCACACTGCTCGACGAGGAGCGTGCCGCGGTTTGGGCGTGGCGGTTCCGCAACGCGTTTCCCGTCAACTACCGCGTCGATCCACTCGACGCCGGCTCGAGCGACATCGCCGTCGAGGAGTTGACGCTGACCTTCGATTCGATGGACATCGAGTGAGGGCGGCGCCGTCGCTCGATGGCAAGGCGTCGTCGTGGGGCCGCGGCGTTAACCTCTCCACCCCATGGCCAAGATCGCTGTCATCGGAACCGGCTACGTCGGCCTCACCACCGGGGCCTGTTTCGCGCGCATGGGCCATCACGTCGTGTGTGCCGACATCGATCCAGTCAAGGTGGAGAGCCTCCGCAACGGCGTGATCCCGATCTTCGAGCTCGGCCTGCAGGAGCTTGTCGAAGAAGGCCTCGCCGGGGGTCGGTTGTCGTTCGTTCTCGGCGCGGCAACCGCCGCCAAGGATTGCGACATCGCCTTCCTGTGCGTGCCGACACCGCAGGGCGAGGATGGCTCGGCCGACCTCAGCTACATCGAGGCCGCGGCAAGCGAGATCGGGCCAGTCCTGCCGTACGAGGCGGTCGTCGTCAACAAGTCGACGGTACCCGTCGGCAGCGCGAAGGTCGTCGAACGAGTCATGCACCGCCCCGACGTCAAGGTCGTCTCCAATCCGGAGTTCCTCCGCGAGGGCTCTGCCGTGCAGGACTTCCTCAGGCCCGACCGTGTCGTCGTCGGTTGCGACGATCAGGCGGCCGCGCTCAAGGTCTCGTCGCTCTACGAGCACATCAGCGCTCCGGTGATCATCACCGATCCGGCCTCGGCCGAGACCATCAAGTACGCGGCCAACGCCTTCCTGGCCACCAAGCTGAGCTTCATCAACGCGATCGCCGCGATCTGCGAAGGGGTCGGCGCCGACGTCAACGACGTTGTGGTGGGCATGGGCTCCGACAAGCGCATCGGCCAAGACTTCCTACGCCCCGGCCCGGGATGGGGCGGTAGTTGCTTCGGGAAAGACACTCGGGCCTTGTTGAAGATCGCCAACGAAGCGGGCTACCACTTCGACCTGCTCGACGGCGTGATCACCGTCAACGAGGAACAGTTCGACCGCGTCGCCGACAAGATCCGCGTCGCCGCCGGCGGCGATCTGAGCAAGGCGACGATCGCCGTGTGGGGACTGACGTTCAAAGCCCGAACCGACGATCTTCGCGATTCACCGTCGTTGGCAATCATCGAGCGGCTGCTCGACGCCGGAGCGACCGTGCAAGCTCACGACCCCACAGTCGCAGGTCCCAAGCCCGGCCTGCCGACCGGCATCACGATCGCCGACAGCCCCTACGCGGCGTGCAACGGCGCCGACGTCTTGGCCGTGCTCACCGAGTGGGACGAGTTTCGCTGGGTCGACATCGCCCAGGTGCAGAGCGTCATGACTGGCCGCGCAGTGGTCGACGCTCGCAATCTGCTGGAGCGGAACGAATGGCGCCGAGCCGGTTTCGATCACCAGGGAATTGGCCGCTGAGCACGTAGAATCGGCGATCATGACTCGGGCAAGAGCACGATCGATGTGGCTTGCCCTGCCGGCTTTGGTGGCCGCATGTTCGAGCTCGCCCGGTGCGCGGGCCACGACATCATCACCCGCGTCACCCACCTCGCCGACCATCCCGGTCGCCTCGACCGCCACCACCGCAGCCACGACTTCGGCCGAGGCCGGCACAGCGACGCCCACCACCACAGTGGCACCAGCGGTCACGCTCGTACCCGTCGACCCGTCACTGCTCGTACCTCTCGCCATCGGCAACAGACCATTCCCGGCGCCCGCCGACGAGCTCGCCACCCTGCACCACGGCTACACCGGTGATCCCAACGCCACCTTGCAAACCTGGTTGATCACGCCGATGGCCGTGCCGAGCGGGCCCGATGTGCGGTTGCTCGGCTTCGAGCGCACGATCGGGATCAACTCCACCACTGCCACCTTCCTGACCGGGCCGATCGATCCTGACGCTGCCCTTGCCACGATCGCCGCTGCCCTGGCTCCAGCCGCCACCTACACGGTGACGCCGTCGACCCGAACACAGGGCACGGTCACGATTCATGCATTCGACGCCCAGCCCAACACCGTGCAGGGCGACCCGCCCGGCTGGTCGGTCGAAGCCAGCGCCGTCGACCAACTCGGGATCGTGCGCATAACGCGCAACGACTACACGTTCGACAAGGTGGTGCCGACGTTCTCCGATCTGCCGACCGAGCTGCAAGCGAAGGTCGCCAGCCAAGACGCGATCGCGGTGAACGCCGGTGGAGTGTTGTCGAGCATCACCTACGAGTACGGTGTGGCTTCGCTCGGCGACTCACCGGCGCATCGCACCCGACTCACCTACGACATCGCCGACGACTTCCCGACGGCTACCGCCAACCTCGGCAAGTTGCTCACAACCGGATGGGACCAGAGCGAGCAGAGCGATGCGGTGTACTTCACATCGACCACTACGTCCGAGCTGTGGACCCTCGACGACTTCGGCGGCACCACTCACCTCACCTACGACACCGGAAGCTGACATGAACACTCCGAACCAAGTTGCGGGCGACTGATGCGCCACCTGCTCGCGGGCGGCGGCGGATTCATCGGCTCACACCTCACGGAGCTCTTCTTGAACCGCGGCGACGAGGTGGTGGTGATCGACAACTTCGCAACAGGCCGTCGATCCAACGTCGCCCAACTCGCCGGCCACGAACGGTTCACGTTGATCGAGCACGACATCACCACCGGCATGTTGCCGGTGCGGGGCAGGTTCGACACCGTTCTCGATCTGGCCAGCCCGGCGTCGCCCAATGACTTCGCGACGATGCCTCTGGAGATCCTTGCGGTCGGCTCTACTGGAACACGCAACCTGCTGGATCTGGCTACAGAGGTCGGCGCTCGATTCTTCCTGGCGTCGACCAGCGAGGTGTACGGCGACCCGCTCGTGCATCCCCAACCGGAAACGTACTGGGGCAACGTCAGCTCCATCGGCCCGCGCAGTTGCTACGACGAGGCCAAGCGTTTCAGTGAGGCCATCACCATGGCCTACCACCGCGTGCACGGCCTCGACGTGCGCATCGCCCGGATCTTCAACACCTATGGCGAGCGGATGCGGCCGAACGACGGTCGAGTCGTCAACACGTTGGTCGTGCAGGCGTTGCGCGGCGAGCCGATCACGTTGCACGGCGACGGTTTGCAGACGCGCAGCTTCTGCCACGTCGCCGACGAGGTTGTCGGGTTGGCGGCCGTGCTCGATGGACACCTCACCGGCCCGGTGAACGTCGGCAACCCAACCGAGTTCACCATCCGCCGACTCGCCGAGCTCGTCGTCGAGCTCACCGGTTCGCGCAGCGAGATCGTCACGGTTCCACTACCACCCGAACGCGAAGGCGACCCGGCGCAACGGCAGCCGGACATCACCCTGGTCAACACCACCTACGGCTGGGCGCCGACGATCGACCTCGTGGAGGGGTTGACGAGAATGATCCATTGGTTCCGCACGGAGGAAGAGGTCGTATGAGCGTTCTGGTCACTGGCGGCGCCGGGTACATCGGCTCACACACGGTGCGCCGCCTCACTGCTCTCGGCCACGAGGTCGTCGTGCTCGACTCGATGGAGTACGGGCACCGCAACGCGGTCATCGAAGCGGAACTGGTCGAAGGCAACATCGCCGATCTCGACCTCGTCGTGGAGCTCTGCACGCGTCGCGACATCACTCAGGTGGTGCACTTCGCGGCCTACAAGAGCGTCGGCGAATCGATGGAGCTGCCGTCGCGCTACTGGCTGAACAACGTCACCGGCACCGTCAAGCTCGTCGAGGCCATGCTGACGGCCGGCGTCAAGGACATCGTCTTCTCGTCATCGTGCTCGGTCTACGGCACACCATCAGTCGTGCCGGTCACCGAGGACGCCCCGATCCAACCCGAGAGCGTGTACGCCGAATCGAAGGCAACCACGGAGCGCATCCTGCACTGGTACGGCGTGAGCCATGGATTGAGGTCGGTCAGCCTGCGCTACTTCAACGCTGCAGGTGCCAGCGCCGACAGCCGAATCGGCGAGGACTGGACGCAATCGCTCAACCTCATCCCACTGGTGATGAAGGCCACGCTCGGCAAGCGTCCGCCCGTTCGAGTCTTCGGCGACGACTACCC
>DATAJN010000380.1:0-5893 GCA_036262105.1 Ilumatobacteraceae bacterium | reverse complement strand
GACTGGGCGCTGCCGGCGTTCTGTGTATTGGGTGCCGGCCTGATTGGTCTGAGCTGGATCGACCTCCGCACCAAGCGCCTGCCGAGGCAGATCATCTACGTGACGGCAGCCATCGGTGTCCCACTGCTCTGCCTCGCTGCGCTGGTGCGCCACGAGCCGCGCCGCATGTGGATGATGCTGCTCGGCGCCGGGCTCGCCCTGGCGTTCATGGGGCTCGTCTACATCGCCAGCCGGGGTGGCATGGGCGACGGCGACGTTCGACTCTCGCCGTTGCTCGGCGCTTACCTCGGATGGCTCAACCCCGGCTTCGTCGGCGTTGGCCTGTTCCTCGGGTTCTTCGCCGGAGCGGTCGTCGGTGTGGCGATGATGGCCGCCGGCCGCGCCGGCCGGAAGACTGCGGTGCCGTTCGGACCGTTCCTTGCGCTCGGAACGATCGTTGCGGTGTTCATCGGTCAGCGGTGCATCGACATCTTCCTGCGCCGCTGACCGGCAAGGGCGCCTGTCAGGCCGCGCCCTTCGCTCCGTCAAGGACGCCGTACATGGCTTGGACGAGGGCGACCGCAACGAACCCGACGATGAGGCCCACGAAGATGATCATGATCGGCTCGAACATCGTCGTGAACTTCTTGATCCGGCTCTCCAGCTCACGGTCGAAGTACAGGCTGGCGACCTCCAACTGCTGGTCGAGTGTTCCTGTCTCTTCACCGACCTTGAACATCTGCTTTGCAGCTCCGGGGAACAGCTCGGTGGCTGCTAGGGGCTTGGCGAACCCGCCGCCCTCGACCATCTCGACCTGAGCGAGCTCGAGCCGCTCACGGAAGACCGAGTTGGTCGTCGATTCGGTCGTGGTCCTCATGCCGTCTGGCAGCGGAACACCGGCTGTGACCATCGCACCCAAGATCCGACAGAACCGTTCGAGGATGGCGTACTCGACGATGCCCTTGACGATCGGGATTCGTAGGACCAACCTGTCTTTGACAAGTTTGCCGCTCGTTGTCTTGAACAACCAGTACATCACTCCCATGAACCCGCAGAAGACGCTGAACGGGATGTACCACAGCGTGCTGAAGAGCGTGGCGACGAAGAGCAGGCTGCGCGTGGTCAGCGGAAGATCGGCGTTCAGCTCGGCGAACAGCGGCTTGAACTGCGGCAGCACGTATCCGGCCAGGATCACGACCGTGACCATCGCCATCGCCATGACCACGCCGGGATAGGAAAGGGCCGATACGACCTTCGATCGAGTCTCCAACTCACGCTCGAGGTAACCGGCCAGGCTCTCGAGCGTTCCGTCGAGGTTGCCGGTGAGCTCGGCCGACGCCATGATGCCGATGTAGTAGCTCGGGAAAGCCTCGGGGTGCTTGCCGGCAACTTCCGAAAGCGTGCCGCCGTTCCTGAGGTCGTCGACCATCATCGTGATCGTGCGTTGCAGGGCGACGTCCTCGGTCTCATCGCCGATGATCTCCATCGCCTCGGTGATCGGGATGCCGGCTTTGACGAACACGGCGAGCTGACGCGTGAAGTGCATCAGTTCCTTCTTCTTGACCTTCTCCTTGGTCAACTCGAAGTCGAGCGCGCCGCGCTTCTCTTGGATCTTGACCGGGTACAGGTTCTGGTCGAGCAACGAGGCCCGCGCGTCGCCGATGGTGTCGGCTTTCGTGACGCCTTCGACGGACGTACCGCTGGCGTCGATGGCTGCGTATGCAAACCTTGGCATTTCGTGGCTCCTAGCTAGCTGGCGTAGAGGGTCTTGATGACTTCGGGGACGGTGGTGACGTCGTTCTCGACCAACGCCATGCCTTCGCGCAACATCGTGCGCATGCCCTGGGCGACGGCGAGCCGACGGAGTTCTTCCGTGGTGGCCCAGCCGACGATCAGGCGGCGGAGCTCGGGGGTGATGCGCAACAACTCGTACACACCGATTCGGTCGCGATATCCGGTGCCGGCGCAGTAGTTGCATCCGGCGCCATGGAAGAACTGCGACTTGTCGCTGCCGCCACTGTGCTGCCGGAACGCAGCGAGCTCGTCGGCGCCAGGGGTGTACGGCTCTTTGCAGGAATCGCAGATGCGGCGCAGGAGGCGCTGGCCGATCACGCCGACCACGGCCGAGGCAATGAGGAAGGCCTCGATGCCCATGTCGAGGAAGCGGTGGAGTGCGGCAACGCTGTCGGTGCCGTGCAACGACGACAACACGAAGTGACCGGTGAGAGCAGACTGAACGGCGATACGCGCGGTATCGGCATCTCTGATCTCGCCCACAAGGATCACGTCCGGGTCTTGACGAAGAATTGCCTTGAGGCCTGTGGCGAACGTCAACCCCGCTTGCTCGTTGGTCTGGATCTGGTTGATCCCTGGGAACACATATTCGACCGGATCCTCGACGGTGGTCACGTTGGTGCCAGTCGAGTTGACCTCTAGCAGCGACGCGTACAGCGTGGTGGTCTTACCGGCACCGGTCGGGCCGGCGCAGATCACCATGCCGAACGGCGAGTGGATCATCTTCGAATAGTGCAGATAGGTCTCCCGGGGGAACCCGAGCTCGGACAGCCCGATCATCGAGCGGCTCTTGTCGAGGATTCGCATGACGATCTTCTCGCCGAACACGGTCGCCACGCTGGCGACACGGACGTCGACGTCTTTGCCGTCGACCACGGTGGAGAACTGGCCATCCTGCGGCTTGCGCTTCTCGACGATGTTCATGCCGCTCATGATCTTCAAGCGGCTGCTGAGCGCCGGATGAACGCTGATCGGCAGGCTGAACGCCTCGACCAGGTGACCATCGATGCGGAAGCGGATGCGCAACCTTTCGTCGAGCGGCTCGACGTGGATGTCGGAGGCGCGGTCACGAAGGGCCTGGCTGACGATGCGGCTGACCAATTGGATGATCGGCGCCTGATCGTCGAGGCTCACCTCGGCGGCCACGGCGGCGACCCGGCTCTGATCGTCGCCGACCTCGAAGTTCTTGACCAAGCGCTCGATCTCGTCGTCGGCTCGGTAGATGCGATCGATGAACGTGCGGATCGTTGCCGGGTCGGCCACGTTCCAGCGCACCGACCGGCCGGCTGCGGCCTCGACTGCCGCGCGGCGAGCCGGGCTCGGATCGGCGCCGATTACGACGAGCACTCCATCTTCTTCCGCGATCGGGATCACGCAATGAGCTCGGACGATCTTTTCGTCGAGGAGCCCTTTGGAGTTCTCGGGCAGCGTGATCGCTTTCGAGTCGAGCGCGTGGACGCCGGTGACCTCGGCGATCGCCGTGGTCAGTTCGGCACGACCGACACCGAATCGACCGAGCACGATGTCGGCGAACTGCAACAGGTCGCCGTTAGCGGCCGACAGCGCGATTGCCAGGTTCTCGACTGCGAGCTGCTCGCTATCGACCAGCAGCTGACCGACACGCATGCATTCGGCAGCAGCCTCGCCGGCCACCGCGACCACCGGTGACGGCGGGCGCGGGGGCGAGAACGCCGCCGGTGCCTCAGTAGGTTCGACCTTCCTTGTGAATAGTGCCATGGTGCCCGTCTCCCGCCGAGTGGGGGCGTAGTCAGCTACACGTCAGTACGACGAGTAGCTGTGTTCCGATGAGTTGTCGTTGCTGCTGGATGGCAGCGTTGGGTTGGTGCTCGGAGACGGAAAGCCGCCGCCTGATGTCGATTCGACCTTGCGGACGAACTGGTTGGGATCGAGTTCGAGCAGGGCCCGCTCGATCTCTTCGAGCCGCTCGAGCTGGATGGCCTCGCTGACGTCCATGGTGTCTGTCAGCTGAGCTTCGATCTCCGTCATCCGCAGCGCGGTCGCGTCGAACTTCTCGTCCTGAGCTGCGATGAAGCGGTCGACTTCGATGCGGACCAACATCGCTTCGCCGACAGCGCTCGACAGTTGCTCCTTGACTGCGTTGATCGCCTCTTCGTCGACTTTGGCGATGTCCGCAGCCATGCCGTCCATCCGCTCGCCGGATTCGAGCAGCGAGGCTTCGAGGTCGACGAGCCGCTTCGAGAGCGCACCCATCGCGTCGTCGAATCCGCCACCCAGTCGACCGAGCGATGCCTCGAGGTTGGCGAGCTTCACACCGTTGTGCTCGTTGATCCGCTCCTCCATCGCAAGGGCACGGTCGACCATCTTCATGTCGATCGTGTCGACTCGCTGCGACAGGATCTGGCTGTGCTCGGCGAGTTGACGGGCCAGGTCGGCACCCGATTGATCGACGAGCACGCGCACGTCTCCGATGCGCTGGTCGATCATCTTCGAGACCACATGATCCCCATCGTCCATGCGCTTCGACAGGGCAGCGACGGTCTCGTTGATCGATGCCACGATCGCCGCGGCCTGCTCGTCGAAACGACGGCTCGACTTGTGCAGATCGTCGATCTGGGTCTCGACTGCGGCTGTCTTGCGCTCGAGATAGTCGCGCAGGCCTTCGCTGACCGCGGCGAACTGCACGAGCGAAGGAAGACCGGCCATCTTGTTGTTGATCGTCGTCAACGTCTGGTGCTGGTGATTGGCGAACTCGGCGAGACGCTCTTCCAACGCCGCCTGAAGGGCCGACTGATACCGGTCGGTCGTCTCCTGATTGGTGTCGACGCGCTCGGTCAACACCTGTAGCTGCTTGGTGAACTCCGCACGCATCTCCTCGCGTGCCGCCTCGACCTGCTGAGTCATGGCCGTGACCGACTGCGTCAACTGCCGCTCGACCGCGCTACCGATGGTCGCGGCCAGGATCTCCGTCGAGGAAGGTACCGCGGTGGGAGCCGCCAGCGCCCATGCCGGAGTCGTCGGTTGTTCGTTCGCCACGGACATTCCATCGGCCGAACTTGCCCCAATCTTGAGAGATCTTTGGGCACTACCGTGGCATCATGCGCGTCCACCTGATCGACGGAACTTACGAGTTGTTCCGCCAGCATTTCGGCCAAGTTGCCCGCCACACCGACGCCGGGCCGTTCGCCGCGACGGTCGGTGTTGTTGGCTCGACTCTGCAACTCGTGAGCGAAGGCGCGACCCATCTCGGCGTTGCCAGCGATCATGTGATCGAGAGTTTTCGCAACGACATGTGGCCCGGTTACAAGACGAGCGCCGGCATGGCCCCCGAACTGTTGGCACAGATCCCGATCATGGAAGAAGCGCTGGTCAGCGCTGGTTTCACGACCTGGGCAATGGTCGAGCACGAAGCCGACGATGCGTTGGGAGCGGCAGCCGCCGTTGCCGAGGCCGACCCTCGCGTCACGCAGGCGATCATCGTCACCCCCGACAAGGATCTCGGTCAATGCGTGCGCGGCACCCGCATCGTGCAGTACGACCGGCGCAAGGGCGAGATCATCGACGAGGACGCCGTTGCGCTGAAGTTCGGGGTCGGCCCGGCGTCGATCGCCGACTACCTCGCGCTCGTCGGCGACTCCGCCGATGGCTACCCGGGCATCGCCGGCTGGGGTGCGAAGAGCGCGGCGACGGTGCTCGCCAAGTTCGGCTCGATCACCGAGATTCCCACGTCGTCGCGCGATTGGGGGCTCCCGGCGCTGCGCGGGGCGGAGAAGTTGGCAGTGACCCTCCGCGACAATCTTGAGCTCGCCTTGCTCTTCCGAAGGATCGCCACGATTGAGACGGACGTGCCCGTGGGTCAGGTCGACGACTGGCTGTGGCGTGGCCCGACAGCCGGCTTCGCCGCGTTCGCCGCCCGCCTCGACGCGCCGCAACTGGCTGAACGCGCTGCGCGCCTCGCCCAACGTAGAGCACCCGCCGAGTGAGGTGACGGCCAGGCTTCCTGCGGCACACAAGCGCTACCGTTGAAGGCTGCTACCTCCCGGTCCTGACCTGATTCCCGGACGCCCGTCGCACAGGGCCCGACCGTCACCTCACCGGGCGGGTGCCACGGTTCAGTGATGCAAGCCTAGCGGTCACCGCT